>NZ_JBHSGG010000003.1:0-134664 GCF_042654365.1 Coralloluteibacterium thermophilum | reverse complement strand
CCTCGGCAAGATCGTCGGTGGTCGGCACCCGCTCCGCGATGCGGCGCCCCTTCTCGTCGAACTCGGTGGCGCGCAGCTCGCCCGCTTCCGCCGGCTCCACGTCCGCCAGACCCAGCCGGGGATTGCCCGTGGCACCCTCGCCGTCGTGGACCGTCAGCTCGCCCGGCTCCACGTCGATGCCGCGGGTCACCCACTGCCCGCTGGCCAGCCGCGTGACGAATCCCGTCGTGTCCAGGCGCTCCACCTGCACGACGTTCGCCGGGATCTCCCCGACGAAGCTCCAGAGAGTCTCCGCGATGCCGTTGTTCGGGTCCGGGCCTGGCGCGGGGGCGGCGCCGAAGTCCGCCGCGCTCACCAGCCGGCCGTCCGGCCAGCGCAGGTTCTTGCCCAGCACCGCCCCCGGCGTCGCCTCGTCGTCGAAGACGAACGCCTGTGGCCGCCCTGCGGCGTTGTAGACGGTGACCCGGCGCTTTGCCATGGCGCGCAGCCTGCAAGAGGCGCGCGGCGGTTCAAGGTGGCGCCTAGGCGGCGGACCACTCCGGAAGCGCGCAGCCGATACGCTCGGCGCGCCGCATTAAGGTGGCGATGCGGCGCTGCGCATCCCTCGCCAGGTGCGCGATCCACGGAATCTGGATGTCGGCGTCGCCTCGCACACCCACCGTGGCACGCGACCCGTCTTCGCGCTCGATCAGCAGACAGTAGGCGCGGCGTGATCCGGTCAGTCGGGCTGCCAGGATGCGGCGCGGCCGCTGCCCCACCTTGTCCCGCGAGAAGTACGCATCGTGGGCAGGGGTGAACAGGTTCCCGATCACAGGCACCTCCACCGCTTCGGCTGCAGGCACGTCTACCACCTGCCCCGTCTCCACGTCCATCGCTGCCACGCGGCCGCACTTGCGCGCCGCAGCGGAATCGCTACGCTTTCCCATGAAATTGTCCTCGTCCGATGATTTCGCCAGAGGCCCCCGGTGTTCGCGCACCGGGGGCTTCGTCTTTTCAGTTTGCTGCGAGGCCGAGCAGCGACGCGAACATCGCCTCCAGCTCTTCGCGGGCCTCCTGCGGTGAGTAATCTGCCGCATCTTCCTCATGCGCTTCGACCAGCCACGAAGCTGCCTCGTCGATCGACTTCTCCCCGTCCTTGACGGACATGTAGGCGTCGACCGCAAGTGCAGTTCCAGTGCACTGCGCGGCCGTCGCTTCGGCTTGGGGCCGCCCCGGAAACGCGATGACGTCGCTCATGCCGCGTCCTCCAGGTTCTGGAGACGTCGGGGCAGGCGCGCAGTCAGGCCAGCCGCGAAGTCCAAGAGCTTCGGCTTCCGATCCTTGTAGTCCGGGAAGCGCACGATCAGCACGGCGTCCTTCTTCCTGATCTCCGCCAGCTTCCATGCGTCCTCCGCGCTCAGCGACTTCTCGTCGATGGCCCCGAACTCGCCCCGCAAGGCTAGGTTGCAGAGGCGGTGCTCGTTCATGAAGTGGTGCCGCTTGGGCACCCGCCCCGCTTCCTCCATGACCTCCGACAGCATGTCGGTCACCACCCGAGCCATCGCCCGCTTCGAGTCGATCGCCAAGACCCTGTCGCGGACTCCGCCGGTGAACGCCTGGTGCAGCACCCGGTAGCACTCCCGCTGGTAGCGGACCACCTTCTCGCGGATGACTGGGCTCACCTTGTTCGGGTTGATCTTGAACAGCCAGCCCTGCAGGAACTCCTCCGGCAGGCAGACCATGGAGCGCCGCTTGCCATCCTCCGCAACCATGGTCTTCTCCACCACGGTTGCCCCGAGAACTTCGTCATCCGTGATCTTCTTGTGCTGGCTCTTCCAGTCGAGTCCCATCCCCTCGACGATGGGGCGCATCGCCACCCAGGCGACGCCGCGGTCGACGACTCCCAGCAGGGTCGCGCCCGCGAACTCGACCCGGACCGGCGCGGCGCTCACGCGGCCACCTTCATGTCTTCCGCCGCCTTCACCGCCCGCAGGTGGTAGACGATCTCGCTGTTCATCGACCGCAGGCTCTTCTTCGCCTCGCGTCGCACCCAGTCCCGCAGATCCACCGGCAGGCGAACCTGCACCGGGATCGTCTTCTGCTCCTCGTCGTTCATTGCCCGTCCTCTTGATGGTTTCAACCGCCTCGCGCTCGCACCATGCACGCGCTGTTGTGCGGTTCAACCCGCTGCGCGGTGCGTAGTGCTCGGTAGTGACACTACGTTGGCACTACTCATAGTGTCAAGCGTCTTGAAAGGTGCGGTGCCATACTCGGCGCATGTCGAAGTCGGACGACCATGTGCGGACACAGGTGCGCCTGCCTGTGGAGCTCCACGAGGCCCTGGTGGCGTCGGCGAATGCGCGTGGCGTGTCGATGAACGCCGAGATCGTGCGGTTGCTGCAGCAGGCGCTTCAGGTATCGGGTAGCGCGCCGGCGGCACCCGAGGACGCCGTCCAGATGATGTCGGACCACCTGCTGCTGGTGATCGACGAGGCGCTCCGCCACTTTCCCCAGCACCAGGCCGTCTTCAGCGCGTTCGAGGCTGCGGCAATGATGGTGGAGGCCGACTTCCGCCGCCGTGGGCGGCCGCAAGGGCCGCCGGCCGACATCCACGACATCAAGGCCGAGGCCGAGCGCCGGAGGAAGAACGGATGAGCGACGAGCGATACACAGCGGGCCGGTCCCAAGTTGCGAAGTGGAGCCGTGAAGCGTGGTTCCGCAAGAACCCGATGCGGACCCGCGACTACCTCCTGCTCGGACTCGCGGCAGTGTCCGTTGTGGCGCTACCGCTGATCATCGTCGCCCTGGTCTGGCATCTCGCTTCCTGAGAGCGCATCAGCAAGCGCCGCGACGTCCGGATCGTTGCTGGCCTCCGCAATGCGGCGCAGAACGACCAGCTGCTGAGGGAGCGCGCTCACGGGCATGTCCGTAGCGTCAGCGAGCCAGCGCACGGTGCGCGGGTTGGTGAGCGCCCTCGCGAGGACATTCATACCAGCGCCACCAGATCCCAGCAGCGCGGCCGAACCGAGATCGCCACGCAAGATCGATAGCCCCAGGCCGCCCCAGTAGCCCATGCCGGCCACGGCCGCGCCTGTCCCCGACGGGTTGCGCAGCACCCCCGACCCTTCCTTGATCCGACCGGCAACGCGGGCAATGCGGTCGAAGTCGGCGCTCATCTCCGGGCCGTAGCGGTTGAACAGCGTCGAGCGAGCCTCGGGGCTGAGCCGGTTCCAGTTCGTCAGGAAGGTCTGGGCCGAGAACACCTCACCTGCGGCGTCCTGGGCGCCTGGCGTGGCCATGCCCATGCGCCGGATCACAGCGGCGGTGACGTCGCGCTGCGCGTCCTCCGGCAGCGATCGCATCACCGATCGCAGTACTGTTGCGCCCTCGCGCGTGCCGCCCATTGCCGCCTGGAACACCGCTTCCGGACCGCCGTTCTTGTCCACGACCCGCTCGAGCAGCTCCAATCGATCCTGGCTGGCGCGGTAGTAGCTATTCGCCCGACGCAGCGCGCGTTCCGCCTCTGGTCCCGCCTGCTTCGCCAAGTCCTCCATGTCGCGCGTCAGCGCGCCGTAGACCTGCCGCAGCTGTGCAGTCGGCTTGTCCGGCGCCAAGGTGAAGGAGAAGGCATCCTCGCCGATCCTGCTGCGGATGGCCTTCACCGCGTCGTAGGGCAGCCCGGCGGCCCCGCGCGCCTGCGCCGCGGCGAGGTCTGCGGACACGTTGTCGGCCAGCGAGCGCAGCGCGGGGTTCACCAACGCGCCTGTCGTGGCCTCCGCGCCAGCGGTGGGGGTTGTGAGCGAGGCCAGCGCCTGCTGTGTGCGCGTGAGCGCGACCGGGGTGTCAGGAGGCACGAACTGGTCGACCTGGTCGTACAGCTGCCCGCGCCGAGCGCGCACCGCGGTCGAGAACTGGTCGACGCCACGGCGGATCGAACGTCCTGCTCCTTCCGCGGTCGGGTTGCTCGACATGCGCCGCGCGAGGCTGCTCAGGCCTTCGCCGATCTGATCGCCCTGCTGCTGGCCGAAGCGCGCCATGACCCCTCCGGCGGTCGGAGACGCGCCCAGGGAGTTCTCGACTGCTTGGCGCATCCAGCTCCCGGTCCCCTGGCCGACCGATGGTGTTGCACCGCCGAGCGCAGTGAAATCCTGCACCGCGTTCTCCAACGCCTGCCGATTCGATTCGCCTCCACGCAGGAGGCCACGAGTGGCAGCGGGCAGCCCGGACGTCAGGGCCGACGGAGCGAGTCCACCAGCCAGAGCCGCCACGATCTGCCCCGCGGGCGTGGCACCATCTTCCCGCGCAGCGCCACCCGCAGCAGCGCCTGTGGCGTTGCCGGCTAGCTGCAGGCCCGCAAACTTCGCCATTTCTTGGCCCACGCCCTGCAGCGCAGTCGGCCCGCTCGCGGCCAGCTGCCGCCCAGCCATAGCCTCTGCGGCAAGCTTTGGTGCCAAATTCGCAGCATCGGCGATCCCGCGAAGGTCAGAGGCTGCCCCAGAGAAGGCAGGGATCAGGTTCGCGCCGCGAGCTGCCATCTGTCGCCCTGCGCCGATCAGTCCGCCGCCGCCGGTGACCGCCTGGACCACATCGCCTGCGATGCGCTCGGTGCCGCTCTCGGGCTTCGGCAAGCCGATGGCATCCAGCGCCGCGGAAACGCCGGCGCGCGTGCCGTAGTCCTGCCGGCCGGTGGCGCTGTTCCAGAGGGCGATGGCCGGGTCTGTGACGATGCCGGCGAGCGAGGCGCCGCCCTCGGCGACGTTGCGCAGGAGCATGCCGACGCCGCGACCTGCGTTGTCGATGGCGGAGCGAGGCGGCTCGACAGGCGCGGGAGCCGCCGCGGACGCCGGGGCCGGTGCAGCAGGCGGCGGTGTCCCCTCGTCGAACTGGTCGAAGAAGTTGGCCGCGGCGCGCGGAGGCGACGTCACCGGTCGCGGCGGTGCTACCGGCGCAGCCGGTGCCTGATCGAACTGGTCGAAGAAGTTCGCCACGTCACTGCCCCAGGTAGGCCGCGGCCGCGCCGTCGCCGTACTTCGCGTCGAACTGGGCGGACAGGCCGGGATTTGTCATGAGCGCCTGGATGGCGGCCTGCGGAGGCTCGGATCGCGCAGTTGCCGCGGCGCGCGATGCTCGGGCACCCGAACCGCTGAGCCGAAGCATCGTCTCCACCAGGTTGGCCTGCACGTCGAGCGGCATCCTGATGCTCGGCACCATCGACCGCGCGCCCTCGACGTCAGGCGTCGTGATCGGCCCGGCCGGATCGTTGATCATCGCCTGCCCGCGCGCAGCGCTCTCGCCGAACGGCGTGATGTCGCGGTTCACCCGCTCCGACAGGAACGGGATCTCGCCGAGGATCGGGCCCTGGAAGAACCGGCGGCCGCGCTCGCGCAGCACCCGCGCTACGCCCTCCGGGCCTTCCGTCTCGAGGATCGCGTTGACCTGCTCGCGGCCCATCCCGGTCTGCGTGGCGACCTGGTTCAGCAGGGCCTCGCGCTGCATGGCGGCGCCGGCTCGCTGCCGGTCGTTGAACGTCGCGGCCACGCCGCCCTCTGCGCCGGACGTGTCCTGCGGGCCGCCCGGAATCACCTCGAGGTCTCCGTTCGCCGTGAAGCGGTAGCCGGAGGGCGCCTTCGCTCCGCCCGCCGCAGTACTCGCCGGCAGCGATCCAGTCAGGGCGTAGCGCGCCATGCTCTCGCCGGTGAGGCCGTACTGTTCGGCGAGCACGGCCCGCTGCTCCGGCGTCGCCGTGTCGGCGCGGCGCTGCGCTGCGAGCGCACGGTTCGCCTCCGCGCCGGCGTAGCTGTTCGCCGCCGAGGCCCGCGATGCACCAGCCTGCGCCTCCGCGGCCTGCGCGCGCGCGGCGCCCAGCATCGTGAGCCCCGGGCTCTGGCTGTCCGCCGTCTGGTTCGGGTTGATGAGGGCGTCGCCCTGCACGGCGGCGAGTGTGATCGGCTTGCCGCCCTGCACGGCCAGGAAGCGGTTCATCTCGTTGAGGTCGCCGCCCTGCGCCGCGGCCATCGCCGCCTGCTGCGCCATGTACGCCCCGTCGCCGAGCCGCGCCTGCGCGGCAAGCTGCGGATTGAAGCCCGCCCGCTGCGCCGTGGCGACCATCCGCGCCTGCTCCGGCGACCAGCCGCCGCCGGCCAGCGCCGCCTCGTACATCTCGCGCGCGGCGTTCTCGTCTGCGCGCTTCCGCGCCTCCTGCAGCGCATTCTCCGTCTGCGCGCGCCGGCTCAAGTACTGCTGCCCGTGCTGCTCCGCGATGCTGTTGCCCGCGATGGCCGTGCGGAAGAAGGCGCCGATGCCCTGCCCCAGCTGGTTAGACATTGCCCGCGCTCCCGTAGCCCGCCAGTCCGCTGCTGATCCCACCGAGGGCGCCCTGCGCCACGTCCAGCCACGGGTTGCGGCGGATGCCGCTCTGGCGCAGCCGGCTCAGGTAGGCGGTGCCCTGCGCATCCCGCGCCATGGTGCTGATTTGGTTGCCGAGGTCGCCGTAGCGGAAGCCCTCTGCCTGTCGTTGCATCGTCGGCGCGTCCATCCGTCCGTAGAGGCCAGAGAGGCGCTGCGCGTAGCCCTGCACGTCCTCCTGCGCCGCTCCCGCGCGCTTCGCGTACTCCTCCGAGGCGCCCTGCAGCTGAAGGCCCGCCAGCGCGCGCTGCTGGGCAGCCTGGACCTGCTCGCGGTAGGTGCCGGACCTCTCTGCCGCGGCAGGTGCTGCCGACGACTCCTCGAGCTGCCCGACCGACTGCCGGATCCGGTCGTTGATCTCCGCCTGCGCGCGCGTCTGGTCGCGGATGCCCTGCGCTGCGGCCGCGTCCTGGCGCTTCGCGGTCTGGTTGTTGTTGTAGACGCCGGCGCCGGTGCTCAGGAGCCCCGCGCCGATCGCCGCCCAGGTGACAGGATCCAGTCCCATATCAGCCCCCGAAGCCCTTGAAGCCCGGAGCCGGCGTCAACGCGCCCCACTGCCCCGGCGTGAAGTAGGTCTGCCCGAAGAGTGAGTCCTTCCGGCGCTCATTCGCTCGGTTCTTGGAGTCCTGCCAGACGCCAGACAGCTGCCCGAAGGCGTTGTCGACCGCGCCCATGTTCTGGTCCGCGCGCGCGCCGGCGAGGTTCACCCGCAGGGACTCCGAGGCGTTGCGCGCCGCGGTGGTGGCGTCCATCCCGCTCTGGACCATCTGCAGCAGGTTGAGCTTTGCCTGCTGGTCCTGGCTGCGGAGATTGGCCACCTGCCGCTGCGCGGCCTGCTCGGCGTTGAGGACGCCGCGGGTGTAGTTGTCCGCGACGCGCCGGTTCAGGTCGATGTCGGCGCTACCGCCGATCAGCCCGCTGCGCGCCATCGCGAAGCGGCTCTCCCGGTCGGCGTCAGCTTTCTGCCGGTCCAGGTCGGTGCGGTAGGTCTCCCTGACCGCCCCCAGGTAGTCCTGCAGGTCGGCCTCGCGCTGGGGCGAGCCGAAGATGTTGTTGACCTGGTTCGTCGCCGCAGCGATGGCGGCGCGGCGATCAGCCTCGGCGCGCTCCGCCTCTTCCCTCGCGCGCCGCTGCTCCTTGGATGCGTCACTGCCCACGCTTCGTCCTCCGCTCCGACTTCAGCAGGGCGAAGGTCGCCACGTCTTCGCCGTTGGCCCCGTAGCCGCGCATCACGCCCTCAGGGCGCATCTTCAGCCCGCGCACGTACCAATCAATGGCGCGCGTTCGCGACGCGATGCTGTTGGTCTGCAGCCGCCGGGCCCCGAACTCGTCGAACATCAGGTCCATCAGCGCGATGCTGCCCTTGGTGATGGCGCGCCAGTGGCGCTCCCAGGCCTCCGGGCTGCCGACCATCCACGACTGCCAGACGCCCGCGGCGACCTCCTGGTATCCGCCGATTGCGAGCGCGCGGTTCTCGTCGTCGAGGAGCACCGCCTTCACACCGGGCAGGTTCCAGAACATCGCCGCGGCGACGTCGGGGTCGTAGTGGCTGAGCCCCGTGACTGCGAGGTACTGCTGCTGCTCGTCCTCTCGCATTTGACAGCAGACGTGGAGCAGGTCCAGCAGACGGACGTTGAAGTTCAGGCGCGCGCTCAAGGATTCCCCCGGAGGTCGTCGAGGTAGAGGATCACCGACTGCAGCTCCCACTCCTGCGGACCCCTGAAGATGATCCGCACGGACATGGACGGCGCCGACAGCGGCATGGGGATGGGACAGCCCGGCACCGTGTCGGCGGGCACCTCGTAGGGCGCCGTGAACAGGCCCCCGTTGGTCTGGTCGAACCCGAACTGCACCTCGGCCATGCCGGTGCCGATGAGGTCGAAGGCGTGCAGCATCTTCGTCATGCCTGCCGGGCCGAAGTCGAGCCAGGGCCACTGGATCACGCCGTCAAAGTCCACGCCGTCGTCGTCCAGCGCGTTCTCGTCGACCTGGTAGATCACGTCCCCGCTGCGGAGGTAGAGCTCGCCCTCGCGCTGCGCATGCGCCTCCACCGGCCACGGCAGGTCGTAGGCGCTCCATGCGCCGACGCCGCCGATCTGGGACTGCGTGAAGACCAGGACCACGCGCGGGAACGCCAGCCAGTACTGCCCGGCACTGGGGTAGTAGAACGCCAGCGGCTCCTCGCCCTCCTGGAGCGCCAGCAGCTCGGCTTGCACCAGCACGTCCACCGGCATGCCGATGTCGCCGCTCTGCAGGTTGGTGCTGCCGCCAGCGATCGATACGGACCGCACGCCCAGGGTCGAGAGGAAGTAGACATCGCCGGCCACCGGCGCCGTCGCCTTCGGCCAGATGCTGCCGATGCCCTCGATGGTGTCGAGCAGCGACATCTGCGACGGGTCGGGGTCGACCTGCCAGAGCTGCATGGTGCTCGGCGTCCAGAGCGCCATGTTCCCGCGGTAGAAGGCCAGGACCTTCGTCTCGCTCGAGACCGGCGACTGCTGTCCGGTGTCGAGGAAGCCCGCGTCCTCGACCGCGGACCAGTCCCGCGGGTTGGCGGTGGCCGAGAACCGCGTGACGTCGCGGTAGGCACCGAACACCTTCGCCGCGGCGATCAGCACCACCGACGTGTTCGGGCAGTTGTCGTCCTCGATGTTCCGTGCCGTGGTGCGCCAGCTGATCGTGCCGTCGAGCACGAACGCGCCTGGCACTTCCGGCCATGCCGGCTCGGTCTCGCCGGTCTTCAGCACCGGCCGCGCCTCCCAGACCACCCGGTTGGTGAGGACGGCCTCCCAGATCACCTCGTTGTCGACGACCTGCACGCCGAGCACCGGCGGCCACGCCGGCTCGGTGGATCCGCTGCGGCCGGCCTCGGCCTGCACCGCCTTGTAGAGCAGCCCATCCGGCGCACCGGCGAAGGCGTAGTTCCAGGTGAAGCTGTCGAGCCGCGCGCGCGGCGTCGGGTTGTAGTTGGTCGCCTGCGTCGCGGTCTGCAGGACCGCCCACACAGCGCCTGCGGGGGCGACACCGGTCACGCTGATGCGGCGCCAGTCGGCCGCGGGACGCGTCACGCGGTTGCCCTGGATCGGTTGCCCGACCGGCTCGTCGTTCGCGTCGAGGTACACCAGCTGCAGCCAGAACGAGAACTGCTGCGACGGGCCGCCGAGGTTGACCATCGCGCTTGCGCTGATCGACTGCCCCGCGCGCACTGGCACCTTCGCCAGGTTCGTCGCCTCGCGGACCTGCGAGTCCTGCGCCGGCTGGACGAACAGCAGGCCCCAATTGCCCTGGTACGGCCTGCCCTCGACGCTCGTGCCGGAGAAGATCGAGAAGCCGGGCCCGAGGTCCCAGCCGACGTTCCCCTGCTCGAAGTCGGGATTCTGCAGCGCGGTCTGCACCACGCCGGTACTGGTGCGAGGCTGCACCAGTGCGCCGGGACGGTAGAGGGTGCCAGGGCTCCAGGTCGGTGCGGCCATCAGCGTGCCTGCTGCGGGATGTCGTTGTTGGATCGGCCGCCGCCATAGCCTGGCGGGTATGGGGTCGGCGGCGGCGCTGGCGCGGGTGGAGTCGGCGCAGACCCGCCGCCGGCATCGGTGTCCTCGATGACTTGTGCGCCCTCCTCCGTCGGCCAGACCGGCTCAACCGCGCCAGAGGCCGGAGCCGAGCCGATGACGTCGACCACGACGTACTCGAATCCGTTCTGCACCGTCGGCTCGACCACATCCCCGACCGCGCGCGGCACTCCGGGCGCCCACGCGATTCGGGGATCTCCCGCCCTGGTGGCCACATACGAGAACCCGTTCTGCACCGTTGGCTCGACACGGTCGCCAGCCATCTTGACCGTCTGCGGCGTCCAGGCGACGCCCTCAGAGAGCCAGTAGTGGAAGACCTCGCCCTGGTCGAATTCGGCGGCCACATAGAGCGCGCCGTAGAACGGTGCGGCGAAGTGGATCTTGCGCAGCTCCGCGCCCTCACGCGAGGGGTGACGCAGAACCTCGACCCGTACGCGGGGATCGCTGTTCTCGACCGGCGACGACGCGAAGACGACGAACACGCCCTCGAAAGCTGCCAGGCCCACCGTCCCCGGCGGCAGGTCGATGTGGCGGCGCATGCCAGGCCGGCGCTTGATCGTGCGCGCCGAGGTGACGTAGGCGTTGCGCAGATCCCAGAGCGCCTCCGCCGAGGCGCCGCCCTTTCCGCGCAGGCGGGTGATGCCGGCCTTCTGGCTGCTGAGCACGACCTGCCTCATGGCAGCGGCTCCCACTGCGGCTCGTCACGCGGGAAGGTCGGACGCGCCCCGGGGATGTAGCGCCGCGTCCCGTGCGCGCCGGCGACGAGCTTGCGGATCAGCACCTCGAGCTGCTGCACGTAGTTCCCCGCATCCGGCTGCTGGTAGTGCGCCTTCGCATTCGCCAGCGCCAGCAGGAACACGGCGTGGTGGTCGATGCTGGTGCGGTCTTCGTCTTCGCGGAAGCGGGTCGGTGGGAAGCGTCCCTTGACGCGGAGCTTCATGCCGGCGACGTCGGGCGCCGGGTGCACCTCGATGCACTGCCGGATCTCGAACCGCGTCGGCCGCCAGTTCTGCTCCGGCCGGCTGTAGAGTTCCGGCGGGATGCCCTGGATCAGCTCGTACCAGCGGCCGTCGCGCTCCACGCCGACCCACGAGAGCTTCCGCGGATCGAGCTCGACAGTGCAGGTGTCGACGTTGTCCACCAGGTCGTAGAACCGCACGCCGGGCAGCAGGTCCCAGGTGAAGAAGCGCTCCGTGCGCAGCACGTCATAGCGCCAGATCAGCTGCTGCTGGGCGTCGTAGAGGAAGTCGTTGAGCAGCTCGGCCATCCCCGGGGGTGGGTTCGCAGCCTGAGCGCTGAATCCCAGCCTGCGCATGAGGCTCGTGCGCAGCTCCGCCAGCGTCCGGCTGGGGTGCTCGTCCTCGCACTCGCAGTTGTAGCTGACCTCGGGTTGTGGGCCGTCGGCCCATACCTCAACCCGCATCTCGAACGAGTCCTGCCGGGATGTCTCGGTCCCGGCGCCAGCCCCGTACGTGATAGACCACGTCTCGCTCGTCTCAACGGGATTTGGCACGAACCTGTGCGCGTCGCGTGCCGTATCGCCGTTGTAGACGAAGGCCTCCTCGTCATCCGGGTAGTACACGACGTAGCTCAGACCCTCGTTGCCTACCACCGCATGGGACCGGTAGTCCGAGAATGTCAGCCGGAAGCGACGCGGGGTGTCCCAGAGATGGACGCTGAACCCGCCAGTCATGTCCGTGGCTCGGATGACGCTGCCGGACATCTCAGCGCCTCCAAAGCCGTGATCGTCGAACTCGTACTGGACGCCAGCGTCTGCGATCTGTACCCAGGGCATGCCCTACTCCCGACTCCTGAAAAAGCTCGGGCCGGCACGCGCCAGCCCGAGAAGCTCAACGGCCCATCGTTGATCGTGTAGGTCAGTTGCGGCTGTCGCGCTCGGCCTCGATGGCCTTCATCAGGCCGGCCCGAGGCGAGTCCTTCGCGCCCTCGTGCACCTCGAGCTCGTCCAGCTGCTCGTTGCTCAGGGACGGCAGCGCCGCGGTGATCTCCGGGATGGTCCCCTTGGCCAGAGCCTCGATCTCGCCGACCTTGTCGGCGCCGGGCGCCGAGCTCTGCTCGATGCCAGCGGAACCGGACACCCGCTGCTCGGGCTTGTGCCGGCGGATCAGCGTCTGCGAGGGCTTGACCGCCTCCCCGTCGCGGACCTTCAGACCCGCGGCCTTCAGGTCCGCCACGCCGCGCGGGTAGACCCGGTCGACGACCTGCAGGTTGCGCTTGTCGTACTTGTTGCGGAGCCGCTCGAGCTCGGTCCGCGCGTCGAGCTCGTCGCCGGCCCAGGTCTGCGAGTCGACGACCTTGACCTTGTTCTCGCCGCCGTGGAGCAGCTGGAGGATCGGAAGCTCGTGCTCGAACACCTCGGTGGGGAGCTTGGCCATCTGGTCGCGCGTGACGACCACGGTGAGGATCTTCGTCATGTCATCAGTCCATGTCCGCGATGAGGTAGAGGGGGCCGGCGCCGGCAAGCTGGATCCGAGGAGGCAGGTTCGCGATCTCCACCAGGGACCCAGCCTCGACCTCCAGGAACGTGGTGAAGTCGTCGGCAGCGGAGTCGGCGGCCTCGATGGTCACGGCCGAGTCGGAGAGGTTCACCGCGATGGCATTGGACCCCGACAGGAACGGAGTCGTGTCGAGCACCAGCGGCGTGTCGGTGACGGTGAGCAGTCGCATGTGGCAGTCCTTCTTGCGTGGCCAGCGCCCCGCAGGGCGCTGACCGGGTTGAGGTCAGGCGATCGAGAGGACCGCGTTCGCGTTGCGCTGGTTGGTGGTGAACGAGTACTTGCCCGTCACCGCCCAGAAGTGCGCGTACTGGTCGATGGGGCGCTGCGGCTTGCGCTCGCGCATCCAGTGCCCCTTCAGCGGGCGCAGCATCACCGTCTTCGTGTTGACGAAGTAGGCGCGCTTCGCCCACGGCACGGTGAAGGGACCGTAGAGCTCGTCCAGCTTGTCGAAGGTCGGGTCCCAGATCAGCTCGACGCCCTTGAAGAACAGGCCCGTCGTCGACGCGTCCACCGCGGTGCCGCCCCGGCCCGGGATGTTGAGCTGGCGGTTGATCGTGTCGAGCGCGTCCTTGCGGTAGGCGTCGAGGAAGTCGCTGCCGACGTAGATGCGGTCGGGCGTGCCGCGCTTGCCGTACAGGCTCGCCGCGCGCCAGGCCCGCTCCATCTCCTGCACCAGGTTGCCGGCGCTGGCCGTGCTGATCCCGGTGTTGACGATGTTGCGCCAGAAGGCGTTCTCGGCCGCATCGATGCCACCGACCACGCCCACCTCGGGCGTCAGCGAGATGATCGAGGACAGCCCCGGCGCCGCCTTCGGGTCCTGCGTGCCGTCGAGGTGCAGGGACTCGTCCAGCTTCTCCATCGCGCCGAGCTTCAGCGTCGTGCGCTGCTCCTCGATCAGGTTGACGAGCTGGATCTTCTCGGCCTCCGACACGACGCTGGTCTCGCCGTCGTCCGTGATGTTGATGCCGTTGGCGGCGAGGCGGTCCTCGTCGAGGCCGAAGCCGTCGTGGAAGTCGTACCAGGGGTACTTCGCCTGCTCGATGGTGTCCTTCTCGTTGAAGGTCACCCGGTCCTTGCCGAAGTAGTGCTGAAAGTTGGAGTCGTTCGAGACGCGGATGTTCTCGGTGACGTACTCGTTGCCGCCGATGCGCTCCTTCTTCTTCGCGATCATGTCGCGCAGGAAGGGGTGGTCGGTGTTGACCTGGTCGAAGGGGTCGTTCTTGGCGTGGTACTCGAGCTGATAGCGCGCGCCGCGCTCGAACTCGGCCTGGGTGAAGGGCATTTCGCAATCCTCGAAGGGTAGATGAGCTGGCCTTTCGGCCGACTGATCCGCTTCGAGGGGCGCGACGCCTCAGTGCTGCGCTACCGGACGCGACTCCGGCGATTCGGCTGAGCGGTGTTCAGGGTGAGGGGCTGCGCCGCGCTCCGGTCCGGGTGATCCCGACCCTGCTGCGCGACGGTCGCCCCGCCCTGCTGGCCCGCACTCTGCTGCCCGGAGGCGGCGAATCAAGCCCCGGTCGCGAGCCCCCTCGCCAGCGCATCGCGCAGCCTGAAGCCCAGCAGCGGCCAGACCTTCGCGACCGCGTTCTGCCGCGCGATCTTGCGGCCGATCTCGGCGTCGAAGTTCTCCGGGCTGGCGCAGGCCGACTCGCCTGTGACGGTGAAGCCGTTGCGCAACACGAGGACGCAGAAGGTCAGCAAGTGCAGAGCCTTCGGCACTGCAAGCTCCGCGCTGCTGTCGCCGCAGGTGGACAGCTCCTGAAACGCGCCCTGCGCTGCGGTGAAGTAGTACTCGCTGTCGATCTCCGCCTCGATGTCGTCGGGCGTGACGCGTGGCGCGGTCAGGCCCTTGGCTTGGATCTCGTGTTCGATCTGCTTGTCGGTGGACATGCTGCTCTCCGTTGGTAAAGGGGTGGTGCTACTTGGCCGCGAGTCCCATCTCCAGCGCTTCGAGCGGCGACTTCGCTTCCCGCGCGAGGCCAGCTGTGCCCGCGGCAGCGCCCGTCGGCCGCAGCGGTGCCTCACTCACCGGCGGCAGCGGCCGCGGCGGGGCCGGCATCGGCGGAAGCGCCGCGTACCGCCGCTGCAGCTCGGCCGCCCACTGGTCCGGCGGGAAGCTGCGCGCGATCAGGTCCAGCGCCGGCTGCAGGAGCGGAAACTTGCGGGCGAAGTCGGCGTCGCTGGCCTTGAGCTGCGACACCGCGGCGTCCACCGCCGCGGCACCCCGCTCCAGCGCGGTCTGCTGCTGGGCACGCAGCGTCTCCTCCTGGCGCGCCCGCGTTCCCATCTGCTGCTGGTGGCGCTGTGCGGCGATCTCAGCCGCCACGTTCCGCGGCACCTCGCCCTTCTCGACCAGCTGCTGCAGATCGGGGTGCGCGGCGAGCGCGTCGTGGCCGTGCGCGTCGAGGCCCAGGTCCTTGGCGAGGTTCGCCGCGACCTGCTGGATCATCTCGTAGGCCTGGCGCTTGTCCTCGGGCCGCGGGCTTGCCTGCAGCTTGAGGAAGCCCAGCGCCATGCCGAAGTCCTCCGGCGCCGCACCGGTGCTCTTGACCGTCGCCTCCCACTCGTCGGCGGCCGCGGCGCGCTCCGTGAGTTCCGTCACCCGCTCGCGCAGCGGGCGCAGCTCGGACAGCTCAGCCGACATCGCGCGGAAGCGCTCCTCGCTGCGGCCCTTGAGGCCGAGCGCCGCGACCTCGGTGTCGACGTCGTTCTGCGGCTCGGCGGGCTTGGCTGCGGGCTCGCCCTGGGCAGGCGGCTCCTCGGCCGGTGGCGGCTCGGCTGCGGTCGGAGCTGGGTCGCCGGTCGCAGCCGGCTCGTCCTGGGCCGCCAGCGCGGCGTTCAGTGCGTCGAGCGGGCTGGCCGGTTCGGCAGGCGGTGTGTCCTGCTGGTCGCCGGGCGGCGCCGGCGCGGCGTCGTCGATGGGGTCCTGCGCGGCGGCGAACCGCCCGCTCTCGTCGCGTTCCTGTGGCATGGGCCTGTCTCTCTCGTTGTGGTCACTGCAGGACCGGCGCGTTCGGCACCGGCAAGTCGGTCGGCAGCGGCGGTCCCGGCGGCTGGTCAGCCGTCACGGGTGGAGCGCCTGCCGGCATGCCCGGCTCGGCAGGCAGCGGCGGCATGCCCGGGGCCTGCGGAGGGGGCGGTGGCGGCAGGAAGCGCTCGACATCCATGCGCTCGCCGCTGCGATTGAACGTCTCCTTGAGCAGCTCGATGTACGGCTGAGCCAGCTCCTCCGCTCCGCCGGTGCGCAGCTGGGCGATCCGGTCGATCAGGGTCTGGATCATCGGCAGCATCGCCGCCCAGCTCTCGCGGTCACGCGCGGTGTTCGGGCGACCGGACGAGCCGGCGCGGATGTCCACCTCGACGAGGGCGTAGATCTGGTCGATTTCCAGTCCCTCGGGCCAGAACGCTTCGGGTCCGGCGATCTCCCGGACGTCCTCCAGGCTCATCGTCTGCAGCGCGAGCTCGGCCGTGTACCGCGCCACCTCGGTGAGCCGGTCCTCGATCTCGTCCCGCATCGCACCGACGCGACTGCCGGTGCCGGCCTGCTGGATCTCGGCCTCGGTCGCCGTCTTCGCCACCCGGATGCCGCCCGTCGCCGCATCCTGCAGGCCCCAGATCGACTCCATGCGCGCCAGCGTGCGCTGGTCGTTGTAGAGCGCGGGGTCGATGCTGGCGACCGGCTTCGGCGCGAACAGGCTGCTCAGGTCGGCGTTCGGGTTCGTCGGGCTGATGCCCACCCACTGCTGCGTGCCGGACTTCATGAGCTTGTCCGCCGTGCCCGGCGCGATCTCGCCCTCGTTGAACACCACGCCCGGCAGCGAGCGCCGTCGGTGCTCCGCGAGGTTGCTGTCCAGACGGCTGATCTCGTCCTGCAGCTTGCGGGAGCGCCAGACCAGCGACTGCGGGTGGCGCTCGCCGTCGACCTCGGTGAAGGCCAGGCCGAAGAACGGGTAGAAGCGGAGCGACGCCGGCGACGGCGTGTAGGGCTTCCGCGCCCAGCGATCCAGGCCCTCGGCCAGCGTTAGCACCGTGTTCGCGTCGCGGTGCCAGATCTCCCAGACGCAGAGGTAGCCATCACCGGCCGTGCCTGCGGCGCCGCCGTCGCTGCTGCGGTAGGTGTCCGCGTCCCGTGCGGTGACGTCGCTGAGCGTGGGCGTCTCCTCCAGGGCCGACTCGGGCTTGCGCGGGAAGTACTTCGCCGCCTGTCGGATCTGGGCGTCGGTCAGCTCAGGGAATGCAGCCGCGGCGTCCTCCGGACGCAGGAACGTGCGGTGCGCGATCCACGGCGCGTCCTGGTAGTCGAGGAGCGACGGCACGCCGGGTGCGACCTGGATGTCCTCGGCTGCGACCATGTCGATGACCAGCCCACGGGAGAGCACCACCTCGACCTGCTCCTCCAGCGCAGCCAGCTGCACCTCGAGCTCGGCATTGAGGGCGTCGAGGTCCTTCGCCTCGCCCTTCTCGACCCGCTCCATCGTCGCGGCCGCGCGCGCGAAGTTGTCCTGCAGGTCGTTGATCTGCGCCTGGATCAGCGGATCGCGGCCCATGCGCTGCTGCCAGGCCACCTTCAGCCAGCCGATGCCCACCGTCTGCGCCGAGCGGACCCACCGGCGCGCCTGGCGCTTCAGCCGGCCCATGCGCCACAGCCGGGAGATCACGATCTGCAGGGTCCGCGCGAAGTCCTTCGCATCGGCGTACCGCTGGTCTCCCACGCTCTCGGCCGGGGTCACGTCGACGTCCGGGTCCTTCGCGTAGATGAAGGACACCATCGTGTCGATGTTGGAGCCGATGAGGTTGGTGTCGACCTCGAAGCCGCTCTCGCCCTTCGCGTAGCGGCGGTCGTGCGCGTACTGCTTTCGGGCGTTGTCGTCGAAGTCGCGCGCGTAGCTGAGGCGCCTGTTCCACTCGCCGATGAGGGCGCGCTCCTGTTGCAGGCGCTTCGCCTCCTCCGGGGTGGCGGCGTTCGCCTCGTCGATCCCGGCCTGCATCGCGGCCTGCGCGCTGTCGTCGTTCATGCCTGCCCTTAGAGATAGCGCCGCTGGTTGCGGGCGGTGGCGAGTTGGGATGCGCGGGCTTCGGCCTCCAGCCACTCGGCGGTGCCGATTTCAACCAGTGGGCGCCGCGAATCAACCGGTGGCGGCGGGGCGTTGCGCATTTCGTCGAGCCCGCGACCGATCAGGGAGCAGACATCGACCGCGTCGTCCTTGCGCCCGTCCTGCCCGTTGAAGGCGCAGAGCTGGTTCAGCAGGCGCAGGGCCCACGGCTTGCCCGACGGCAACCAGACCGTGCCCGCCGCCGCGCGCGCGGCGAAGCCCAGGGCCCGCTCGTACTTGCTGCCGGCGGACGGCAGCGCCACGCGCCGCAGGTAGGTCTTCGTTTCCCGCATCCGCTTGTTGATCGAGGAGTTCAGCGAACGGAGGATCACGCCCTTCTCCTCGAAGGCAGCGAGCGGCCGGTGCCTGGCGCCGAGCTCGATGTACGCGTCGATCCACTCCGCCGGGTCCTCCTGGCCGGACCACCAGTCGGTTGCGTAGAGGTCGCCCGTCTCCGACAGGCCCCACACGCCGTGCTCCGTGAAGTCGGGGTCCGCGTTCGGGTCGTCCGGGTCGGGTCCGCCCGCCCAGTCGGTCGCCATGTACGGGTTCAGCCGCGCCGGCAGGACGTCGTAGAACTGGAACCAGTGCCGCTTGAACAGCAGGCCGGCGACGCTGCGGCAGTGCCCCTCGTAGACGTGGTTGTAGAGGTCGAGGTTGATCGCCTTGAGCTTCCGACGCTCGGTGTCGAGCTCCGCCGGGAACCACGGGTTGTCCCGCCAGTTGATCTGGATGACCAGCGCGTCGGGGTCGGTGGACTTCACGAAGCGCGCGTAGACGTAGTCCTGCTCGTCGTCGGGGTTGAAGGTCGCCCAGATCTCCGAGCCCGGCTTGCGGATCGTGTTGATCAGCGCGACCCAGGAGCGCTCGGACACGCTCGCCGCCTCCTCGACCCACACGATATCCACGCCCTCGTACGACTTGATGCTGTCTGCGGTGTGCTCGCGCAGGCCGGTGAAGCTGAACTCGCTGCCGGTGAGCCGGCACACGATGACCGTCTTCTGGATGTCGAAGTACGGCGACAGCCCCAGGCGGGCGATGTAGTCCTCGAGCACCTGCTTCGACGACTTGTCGATCGACTTCTGGATCTCGCGGGCGCACAGGATGCGCAGCTTCCGCTGGCAGGCCATGGCCAGAAGCACCTGAGCCACGCTGTGCGACTTCCCGCCGCCGCGGCCGCCGTGCAGGATCTTGAAGCGCCGTGGCCTCAGGATCGGCAGCAGCGTGACCGGGATGCGGATCGGTACCTGCGGAGCCAGGCTCACTCGCCCCTCGGCGGCGCGACCGGCTGGATGATGAACTGCGGCGCCGGCATGGGGCTGTCGGGGTCGTTGCTGTGCTGCTGGACGATCCGGTCGCCGTAGCGCTTCGGGTCCCACTTCGACAGGAGCTTGAGCCGCGTCTCGATCTGGAGCTTCCGGTGGCCGAGCATGTCCTCAACCCGCCGCTCCACCACCCGCATCTCGGTGCGCGCTGGCGCCTCCGGATCATCCGGGTCCGTCACCACCACCGGCTCGACCTTCTCCACCACGCCCTGCAGCGGCGTGTCCGCGATCCGCAGGCACTCGGCCGCAATCGCGTCGAAGCCCTCATCCCGCGCACGCGCGATGGCTGCGGAAACCTCCGCGCCCCGGGCAGTGGCGATTCCCTCCGCGTCCTTCTCGTCCGCCCAGTCCTTCACGGTCCGGTATGCCGGCATGCCGGGCGAGCGGCAGATCTGCGCGAGAGGCTCGCCCTTGGACAGGCGCTCACAGATCGCATCGATGACGGCCTTGGAGTACTTCGACGGCCGGCCTGGCCTTCTCTTCGGCTTCGCAGCTTTCGCCATGCTCAGTCCTCACCCGGGCCCGGGGCCTGAGCCCTGTTCACGTCGCTCCAGTGCTCGGCGAGATCAGCGGCGAGATCGTCCTGCCGTACTGAGCGGTAGACCCCGACGAGGATGTCGCGGCGATCTTCCAGGAACTGCCGGTAGCCGCTCTGGCTGTCGTGGACGCACCAGCACCGGCCCTCGCCGTCCATGAACACCGCGCTGACCCCTCCGCCGCAGCGGATGCGCTTCACCAGTGCTCCGGCGAGCAGGCGCATCCCCAGCGGCTCGTCCAACGATTGATCGAGCGACCGGTACACCTGCGGGGTCCTCATCTGCCGGCGCGGGCCGTGGTCTCGGACCCGCTTCGCCGCGGTGATCAGAGTCGCCTTCCGGGGGGGCGAATCAATGCCCTTCGTCATGCCGCGGCCCGCTCGGTGCCGGCGATCGCGTCGCCGTACAGGGCAAGAAGCAGCGCGTCGGCGCGGCCGTTGTCCTTCTTCCGCTGGAGCCAGTGCGCCGCGGTCGGGAACCGGACCAGCGCGAGCTGGCGCGCGGCGTCCTTGTCCTGGCCGAGCAGGCCGAAGTGCCGCTTCCAGACCGCCGGGATCGCGAGCTCGTAGGGGATGCCGAGCGCCTCGAAGGCGCACTTCACCCGGCCGCTGCTCTCGCCGAAGCGGAAGGCCGAGGTGCCGCCGTCGGTGGGGCGCGCGCCGACCTTCTCGACCATGGCGGAGATGTACGCGCCGGGGTGCGCTGCGCGCAGCTCGCGGATGCCGACGATGAGGGCGCGGCCGTCCACCTCCGCCCACTTCCCCGCCTGGCGCGTGGGCATGTCGATGAAGCCGGCGGGCTCGCCGTCGGCCAGCGCCACCACCGCGCCGCTGAGGCCGGGGTCGACGCCGAGGGTCAGCCGCAGGGTCATCGGCCGCTCTCCTGTTGCGTGGGCTTCGTGATCCCGTAGCGCTCGCGCAGGTCCGCCGCGAGCTGCGGATGCGTCGCCTCGACCGAAGCGACGTAGGCCGCCAGCGCCGGACGGGCGTGCGGATCGTGCGCCACGTCGAGCACGAAATACTCGCAGCCATGGTGCTTTCCGCCCGGCGCGTCGCTGCCGTCGGTGCGGCGCACGTCGTACTTCCGGTACAGACCCTGCTCGGTGTTCGGCACCGGGACTCGTTCGGGGAGCGCGACCCTCGTCCCGCCCATCCGCTCCCGGATCAGCGCCGCAGTCTCCGGGCTCACGTTCTCGGGGTCGTGCTCGCTCTCGCGCACGGGCTCAGTCGACATGGGATTCCTCCTCGCAGGTGGTGAGCCACGGCATGGCAGCCGGGGCGGCGGCATAGGCGTTCGCGCGCAGGTTCAGCACGCGGCGCAGGGTCTCGTTCAGGGCGTCGATTTCGTCGAACTTGCGGAGGCGCCACATCACCTTCTGGCCGTGCCAGCCGTTGACGCTGCCCTGGTGGCAGTCCGCGCAGAGGGCGACGGTCGTGTAGTGGTCGCCCTGCCGGATGTGGTGCGCCGAGCTCGGCGCCGGCGCGTCGCAGATCACGCAGGGCACGCTCTTCACAGCGGCCAGGTGTGCGCGCTCCTGCGCGTCGATGCGGGCGGCGTTCTTCGTCCTCATCCGAAGAGGCCTCCCTGCACCGGCTCGCGCGCGGCGGCGGCGCGTCGCCGGCTGGCCTGCGCGAAGGCGAAGAGGCTCCAGTAGAACTGCCGGTTGGCGGGATGGTGCCGGCGCGCCGCGCACTCGCGCAGGTGGACGCGGGCGATGAAGATGGCAAAGTCGCGCTCGTTCATGCCGCGGCCTCCACTGCCTGGCTTGCCGGAAGCTCCCAGACCCAGATCCACTTTCGACGGCCCTTCCGGCCGCTCCGGCTGTCCGTTCCGCTCGAGCTGAAGCCGGCCCGCTGCCAGCCGTCGAAGCGGTAGACGTTGCCGCTGTGCATGACCGCGTCCTGGTAGCTGACGGCCCAGCGCGCCCCGGTTCCCGGGAAGACGAGCTCGCGCCAGAGGCGAAGGGCGACGCGACAGGCCCAAGGCTCGCCAGCGCACAGGCGCGACAGCTCGACCGTGTTCTCCCGCGTCAGGTGGCCGAGTCCTCCGCCGACCCGCTCACGGATCAGGGAGGACGTGCAGACCACCGCCACGGGCTCCCCGTGCGCCCGCAACACGTGGCAGTGCTGCGCCTGGCTGTTGCCGCGCTCGAGCGGCCCCATGCGGTGACCCCAGCGAACGAGCAGCGCGTTGGCGGTCTGGAGGTCGACGGAGTCGAAGGTGGCGAGGGGGAACATCAGGCCGCCTCCTCCACCGCCGGCGGCTCGCTCCACCGCACGCCGTGCTCGGCGCCGAACGCGTGCGCGAGTTCGATCAGGTCGCTCATCTGGCGCTTCGTCAGGCTCGACGTGCGCAGCCCGACCGCGACCACTCCGCCCTCGAGACCGGGCAGCCGGCGCGGGCGCCACAGCGCCGCCGAGAGCACGTCCTTCCATTCCTCCGGCGTGAGCGCGATCGCGCGCGGCTCGATCTCGAAGGCGACGTAGCCGCCCTCCTCCACCAGTCGGTCGCCGCGCCACCGCGGCTTCCGGTAGCCGACCTGACGCGCGATGTCGTGAAGGACCGCCCACATGCGCGCGTTCTGCGCCAGTGACCTCGCCGGGTCGCCCACCACGACAGACGTCACCTGCCCGGCGCGCAGCCGGTCGCCGAGGTGTCGCAGCAACGACGCGCGCGCGAGCTCGAACTGCGGGCTGCCGGGGTCCAGGACGAAGGGGCGCTTCATCGACCACCTCCAGCTGCTCGGTCGCGACCGGACTGCCGTGGCGGGGGTGGGAACCCGTCATCGAAGCCCTCATTCGCCGCCGCTGCGGCGGGCGCGCGCTTGCGCTCGCTGTAGGGCACCCACGAGCCCGTGAAGTCCTCGAACCGGCAAACGTCGAGGCGAGCCCGGAAGCCGATGCGCTTCGTCGGACCAGCGCGGTTCTTGGCGATGTGGACCTGGCAGTCGTTGGGCGCCGACTCGTCGTAGTACTGCTCGCGGTGAAGCAGCAGGATCGCGTCTGCGTCTTGCTCGAAGCGCCCGGTGTCGCGGAGATCAGCCATCGTCGGCTCGCGCGACTGCCGGGTCTCGACTCCACGGTTGAGCTGGTGCACGCCGATCAGCGGCACGCCGAGCCTCTTCGCCAGTTTCTTGCAGCGGCGGCTGATCTCGCCCATGGCGAGCTCGTGGCGCTCCGCCTTGGGCGGATTCATCAGGCCGAGGTAGTCCACGACCATCAGGTCCAGCGGCTCCTGCGCGTGCAACTGGTGCGCCTGCCCCTCGAGCTGCTCGATGCTCAGATCCGCTGCGTCCAGGATCTCGAGGCCGCTGGTCTTGAAGGCCTGCGTCGCCTTGTGGACTTTCTCCCAGTCCTCGTCGGTCATCCGCCACGGCCGCTTGAGGCTGTCGTGGGGCACACGGCTGACACTCGACTGCAGCCGGCGAACCAGCTGCGCGGCCGACATCTCCAGAGACCAGACCGCAGCGCGCTTGCCGCGGCGGATCGCGACGTGCTCGGCAATGTTCATCGCCAGCACCGTCTTCCCCATGCCTGGGCGGGCAGCCACGATGATGAAGTCCTCCGGCATGAAGCCGCCGGTCGCCTCGTCCAGGTCTGTGAACCCGGTCTGCAGCCCCTGTGCTTCCTGCTCGCCCCGCTCGCTCGCCTCGACAAGCGCCTGCCACGCGCGGTCGGCCATCCTGGACAGCTTTTGGACGCGGGTGGGCTGCTGGTTGGTGATGGCCTCGACCTGACGCTGCGCGGCCGCGAGCACCTCGAGCGAGGAGCGCCCGTCGGGGTTGAAGCCCTCGCTCACGATGTTCGAGCCGGCGAGGATCAGCTTCCTCAGGACCGACTTCTCTCGGACGATCTCGGCGTGGGCGGTGATCCTGGCGGCAGAGAACGTCGCGCCGATCAGCTCGAACACGTAGTCGGGCCGGATGACCTCCTCCAAGCCGAGGGCGGTGATCCGTTCCATGATCGTGACCTGGTCCACCGGCCGCTGCGCCTTGACCTCACTCACGATCAGCTCGAAGAGGGCCGAATGATCGCGCCGGAAGAAGTCCCCGGCATCAATCTGCCCCGCCACGCGCCAGTAGGCGCCGTCCTCGTGCATCAGGCCGCCCAAGACTGCCTGCTCCGCCTCGATGGAGCACGGCAGCTGTTGCCCGAAGGTTTCTGCTTGGCTCATGCGGCGTGCGCCTCCTTCTCGCGTTTCAGGGCGACGCCCGCGGTCGTCAGGTCGCAGCTACCCTCCGCCGGGAACCACCACAGCCGGTACCAGTTCCGACGCACGCAGTTCTCGAACTTCTGGCGCCACCCACGCTTCCCGGCTTGGGTCTTCTTCGACCCCCGGTACTGGCGGGCGAACTCGCGCCAGGCGAGTTCGAGGTACTCCACCGGGATGCCAGCTGTCGCAGCGAAGCCGAACACCGCGTGATCGCTCGGGATCAGCTTCTCGCCGTCGGCCTTGCACGCGTCTACGAACTGCCCGTAGGTCATCGCCTCGGATCGCCCCTTGGCGCGAGAGGGCTTCACGCCATCGGCCTCCCCCCCGCTTGCGGGGGGTATGGGGGGCTTTTCTTCTTTCTCTTCTCTTCTCTTCTCTGGTAACGATTTTTGTAACGCTCCCGGCGTTACATCCGGCGTTACATCACCGTTACGCGCACTGCGGTGCTCAGCGACCCTGCGGTTGCTAACTGCCCGATTCTTCGCGGTTTTTCCGTTGTGCCGTTCGAAGTTGGGAAATGACAGCGCGCCGTCGTCGCCCGCGAGCCAGCCGATCTTCCGCATCGCACCGGCGAAGCCTGGGCAGAACGCGAGACGATCAAGAAACGCAGATGTAACGCTCAGACCGTTACCGGCGACGCTGTTCTGGTCCGCCCAGATCCAGATACGGAGCAGCTTTCCGACCACCGCGTCCTGATCGATCCCTAGGTCCGCAGCGATCGCCACTACCTCGGGCTTATCCGGCGTCGTGACGTCGAACTTGATCCAGTCACCGGCCATCGGTGCCCCCTGCCCGGCTATAGTCCGGGCCCACACCCAACGAGCGGATGCCATGGACCTGCGGAACATCGTCGAGTGCGACGGCACGAGTGACGTCGCCACCGTCAACCAGAGGTTGCGCGAGGGGTGGGTGTTGCTCGCGGTAGCTGCAGGCCAGGATGACGAGGGGCACCCGTCGATCTGGTATTCGCTCGGCTACCCCGAAGAGGACGACGGCGAGGGCGTGCCTCTCCCTCCTCTGCAGGCCTAGATCTCGATCAGGTCTCACTTCGCCTCCTCGCGCCGCTGAGGCGCGAGCTGGAGTTGCCGGTCCGGCAGGCAGCCCTCGCGGCCCAGATGCCGCGCTGCCTCCCGGATCTCGCGTTCGTCGTGGTGGCGCCCGCACTCGGCGATGGCCGCACGCATGTGGGCGAGCTGGCGGGCTACTTCGACAGCGGAGGGGCGGCGTCTGGTCATGCCGACGATCCTCCCCGGCCTCTGGCCGGGATTCGGCGCGCAACCGAGGCCGATTCCACGGGGGTTGCGACCATGCGGCAGGCCCACGTAGTCACGCAGCCCTCAGCCGTGCGTTCTCCGCCTCGAGCCGCAGAATCCGCTCCTCGACCGTCTCGACCCTGGGGACCAGGTCCATGCCGCAGCTGTGCGCGACCCACTGATGCCAGCCCCAGTTCCCGACCAGGTAGGCGAACTCCAAGGCCTTGTCGGCCGGGAAGTGCGCGATGCCGGAGAGGATCCGCGACAGCTGCGCGCGCTCCATGCCGAGGGCGTCGGCGACGAAGGCCTGGGTCTTCTTCCCGTACTGGATGGCCAGCCGGAGCGCCTCGGCGCTGCTGCGGCACAGGCCGACGAGATGGGCCGGAAGGCGCTCTGGAGCGCGGGTTCCAGCAATCAGAGGAAACTCACGTTGCGTGTTCATGCGTGGTGTTGACGGTTGCCGGCGGGCGAAAAAAAGGGCGCCGGCGGAGTGCCCGGCGCCAGAGGAGTTCAGATGGAAGGGATTGGGGACACGTCAGGCGGCCTGCTGGCCGCTAGACGGGGGCGCGTCAAAGAGGTCGGGGCGGCGCGCACGCAGCTCCCACTGCCGCCCTTCGGGAATCGGCTCGTCGTCGGACCAGGCGCTGATCGCGCCCTTGCTGACGTTGAAGAAGGCCGCCAGCTCTCGGTCCATCGTGAAACCGAGAGCCTCCCGTACAGCGCGCTTGGTCATGTTCATGACGCGCAGTCTAGAGCTATGAACTACGCACAGTCAATCACACTAAACCGTATTCGGTCTAGTGTTCTGAACATGACGACTATGGGTGAACGCCTCGCGCAGGCTCTCGATGCGAAGGGATGGCAGCCGCCGGACCTGATCGCCGCGAGCGGGCTGTCGAAGGGGACGATCTACAACATCCTCAACGACACCACGAAGCCCGAGAAGGTGCGCGAATCTACGGTGCGCACGATCTGCGGCTTCCTGGGAGTGAGCGCGGCGTGGCTGACCTCTGGCCGAGGACCGATGGAGGCCTCGGTTGCATCCCCGGTCGATGAGGACTGGGCCGACGTCACCGGTTACAGCCAGGCGGTCGGCCTTGGTCTCGGCACTGAGGCTCAAGAATACGCCGAGACCCACAGCCTGAAGTTCCGGCAACGCAGCCTGAGCAGGAAAGGCCTGAACCCGCGGAACCTGCACGTGTTCTACGGCGACGGCGACTCGATGGAGCCACGCATCAAGAAGGGCGACGCCCTACTCTTCGACACGTCCGACACTCGGCCGGTCGACGGCGCGGTTTACATCGTTAAGTGGCGCGGCGAGATCTACGCCAAGCGGGCGGAGCTAACTGATGCTGGCGTGATGTTCCGCTCGGACAATCCCGCCGGCGACCACGCCTGGGGCAAGCCGAAGTGGATGAACAACCCCAAGGACCCGATCGAGATCATCGGCCGTGTCCGCTGGATTGGAAGCTGGGAAGAATAGCCAGAGGATCAGCCCGATGCCCAACCGAGCGCCGCCGCCTCCACCGCCACCCTCGCGGCCGACCTACCGCGAACCTTCCAGGAAGGGCGAGGTTCCGGTAACCCGCCCGCCACCGCCACCTCCACCACGGAAGGACTGATGCGGCTTCGGGAACTCCAAGCCAGCCTCGGCCCGTAGTCATGCGGAAGGACATCTGGGACTTGATCTGGTACGCCCGCCTCTCTCAGCGTTACCACGGGAGGCGTGAAGCGTTCTTCGAGCGATGGCGCAAAGCCACGGCGATGATTGGCATCCTCGGCGGCTCCGCTGCTTTTGCGGCAGTAGCCGACGACTTCCCGATGTGGCTCTCAACCACCGGCGCGGTCGCGGTCGTCCTTGCTTCGACGATCGACTTGGTGGTCGGCACGGGAGTGCTTGCCCATCGGCACGCCGCACTTCGTCGACGATGCTACGAGCTTGAACAGGCAATCGTTCGAAGCCCTGAACCCTCGGACGCCGACCTGCGGGAATGGGAGGCTGCGAAGATTGGCATCGAAAGCGACGAGCCGCCCTTCTACGCTGCCTTGGCCTTGCTCTGCGAGAACGAACTCCATCTCGCGATGAACTTGCCGGTGCGCAACAAACTCACCACGTGGCAGGCGAGGACGGCGCAGTGGTTTCGCCATTCGGACTGTCAAGCGAATGATGAGGCGCGGCGCCAGGAAGAAGAGCGCCTCAAAGCCAAGGCCACGGGTAGCGCCTAAGCCGCCAGCACGAAGTTACTACTCCGCGCCAAGCTCCTGCATCACGATGATTGCAGCAACGATCAGGTCGTTGGCCACGCGGTGATCGTGCCGATCTAACGCAGCTCGGGCGTCCCGTGCGGCCTGCTCGACCCCGATCCTCCGAACCGTGTGGAGCATGGCGGCGCCCTCTGGCGAGATGCGGTAGGTCGCGGAGATCGCACGCGCCTCCGCTTCCGGCAAACCCTGCTCGACATAGGTCGCCAACAACGCGCTCTGCCAGTACTGCTCCGTCTGCGTCTGCTCCTGGCGCAGTCGCGACGCCCGGATTTCCTGCATCGCCGCTTCGAGCTGTGCGCGGTCGTACATGCGCCGCTGTGCTGCCTCCTCCGCGATCCGGTCACCGCCAGCGAGAGCACGCCCCAAGCGGCTCGCGCCGCTGTCAGGTGCCTGCGCGTACGCCGGCGCCACCAGCGCGACCGTCGCCCCCAAAGCTGCCCACGCCTTCATCTTGCTGCCCCGTTGATCCTCTTCAGCGAATCGTCGCAACTTTTTAGTTCAGACCTCTTGACTGCTTGGAGTTCAGTTCTCTAGACTGTCGGCACGGTCACTCCAGACCGCCGGAGACAGCGATGAACCACTACCCCGAGTCGATGAGAGGCGAGCTGGACCACGCGGCGATGATCCGCAGCGTGCTCGCCGCCAACGAATCCATCCAGGCGGAAGCGCGCTCGGTCTACGGCGACCAGCTGACCGACGACCAGTGCGTCGATCGCGTGATCGCGGCGCGCTGGCCGGACAGCTCGGAGCGGGATGCCTACGCGTTGGCTGCGGCGCACTACGAGGTCGAGGTGTCTGCATGAACCTCTACCCGCGAGCAGTGACCCCCGAGGACGGCATCCCGTTCGATGCGGCGGCGGTGGAAGCCGAGGCGGCGCACGTCCGAGCGTGGCTTGCGAAGCGCCGCGAGCGTCAGGCCCCGGAGACCGCGCAGCTGGACGCCGCCGCATGAACCTCCGCGCCGAGAACTTCCGCTTCGTGATGCGCGCCGGCCAGGTCGAGTGGGTCAGCCCCGCCGAGCTGCGCGAGAGCGACATCGACTGCACGGACATGGACGACGACGAGTTCGTTGAGCTGGTCCGCAAGCACAACCCTCAACCCCCGCCGCCGATGCCGGTGGCGCCCTGCACACAGACCGGAGACTGAGCCATGGCGCATGTCATCACCCTCCGCAACCACCCCATCGAGCGCGCCCACCACGCGGCAATTGCGGAGCGCGATCGCGCGCTGAAGCGAGGCCTCCCGGAGAGCACGGCGCGCAGCATCGAAACCCGCATGAGGAACCTCGTGCGGGCCGGGAAGACCGTGGCCGAGGCGCGCGCCGCGCTGCGCGGCTACATCTGCGACGCGCCGTCGCCGGACGGTGCGGCGTGACGCGCCTCGAGGCCCGCATCGGAGTCCGTGGCGCGCTGATCGCGGTCTGCCTGCTGATCGTGCTCGTGGCCGGCATCGACGGCCGGCCGTGGTTCGCGCTGCTGGCCTTCCTGGGCGCCCTGTCCGCGTCCGTCGAGCTGGTCAGCGCGCTCTACACCCTCTCCCGCGCCCGGCGGCGCCACCACCCGCGGCCGCGCGCCGCCCACTGAAGGAACCCAACATGCTCCAACTCGAAAAGCACGACGCCTTCTTCGCGGCCGTGACCCTGGTCAACGAGAAGCACGGCGAGGAGAACGTCAAGGCGACCAGCCTGCGCTTGCGGCTGCGCGGCCCCAACACGCTGCTGGATGCGATCAAGCCCGGCCTGCGCCAGTTCCTCTACCGCCCGGCCGCACCCGGTGAGCAGATCGACCTGTACCAGGGCGTCGAGGATCTGGTCGCGCTGCGCGATCCGCGGCTTAAGCAGCTGAAGTTCGACGACGAGTTCCCGGGCTACACGCTGACCCTGCACACCGGCCTCGGCCTGAGCAGCGAGCTGGTGTTCCGCGACGTGACGCTGAGGCGCTTCGCGGTCGCCGCCATCGAGGGCGGCAGTTGCGAGATCACGTTCAGCGCGCTGGTGCACCCCACGCGCATCGAGATGGGGAACCTCGGCGCGCTGCTGCAGGAGTCGAACGAGATCACCCTCGCGCCGCCGACCGGCGCGGAGGCCGGCACGCAGCAGGACCTGGCCGCATAGCACGGGCCTGAGCCGCGCAGGTGCGCGTCGCGACTCGGCGGTAGCGACGCGCCTCACGGAATCGCCAGCCCCAGGCGTCGCGGCAGGGGCACCTCTTCAACGAACCGCGCCGGCCGGATACCGGCATCAGAGGAAGGCAACACATGAGCATCGAAGTCGGCAAGACCTACCAGCTCCGCACGGGCAACCTGCGTACCAAGTCGGGCAAGAGCGAGAGCGCGAAGGTCACGCAGCTGCAGAAGAACGGCCGTGGCTACACCGTGCACTTCACGGTCGGCAAGGACGCGAAGCAGCTCGGCCTCGGCGAGTTCCAGCGCCGGGTCGCCTGATCCCGCGCTGCCTCCCTCCGCGCGCCGGGCGCGAGCGTCATCCCGGCACCTCTTTCGGCAGCGGCGCACATCCCGGGCGGCGTCGCGCCGCTGCCAACTTCCACGGCCCTGCCCGCGCGCCGCTCCCCACGGCGCGACGGATCCCCACCGCTGTGGGCAGGGCCTCCTTCTTCCAACACCGCGCCGGGCGGTACCCGGCAGAGGACCACATGCAGGCGGACGACATCACCGACTGCGATGGCTTCCCGGACGTGACCGACGACCGGGAACCCGATCTCCCGACCTACGAGGACACAGCCCATGGCTTGCACCGGCCAAAGCGTGATTCACGGCCACAAGAGACGCCGGAAGCAGACGCCGACCTATACCTCATGGAACGCGATGCTGGCGCGCTGCCAACGCCCTAGCTGCCCTTCCTATCAGTGGTACGGGGGTGCAGGGGTTCGCGTGTGTGACCGATGGCAGGTCTTCGCCAACTTCTTGGCGGACATGGGGGAGCGACCGGAGGGAACCACCCTCGACAGGATCGACAACTCCCGGGGCTATGAGCCTGGCAACTGCCGCTGGTCGACTCCGCGCCAACAAAGCCAGAACCGTTCTTGCGTCCGTCCGATCTCGTTTCGCGGCAAGTCCATGACGCTTCGGGAGTGGGCGGAGAAGGCCGGCATCAAGCGAAGCACCCTCGCGCAGCGGATCTATGTGTACCGCTGGCCCATCGAGAAAGCCCTAAAGGAGATCACCTAATGCCCCTCCGGATCACCCGCTCTTCTGACCCGATCACGGTCGAACGCCTGAACCTCTGCATCTACGCACCGCCTGGCCTGGGCAAGACCACCATGGCGTTCACGGCCGAGGCTCCGCTGCTCCTGGACTTCGACCAGGGCGCGCACCGCGCCGCGAACCGCAAGGACACCGTGCGCGTCACCAGCTGGAACGACGTCGCCGGCATCACCGAGGCGGACCTGGCCGACTACAAGACGGTCATCGTCGACACGGCCGGCCGCGCGCTCGACGTGCTCAGCGCCGACATCATCCGCGGCAACCCGAAGCACGGCCGCGGCGGTGCCCTGACCCTGCAGGGCTACGGCGAGCTCAAGGCGCGGTTCGTCGCGTTCCTGAAGCTCCTGAACGGCTTCGGCAAGGACGTGGTGCTGATCGCCCACATGGACGAGCAGCGAAACGGCGACGACATCATCGAGAGGCTCGACGTCCAGGGCGGCAGCAAGGGCGAGATCTACAAGGCCGCGGACGCCATGGGCCGGCTGTTCGTGAAGGGCGGCCAGCGGCAGCTCGACTTCAGCCCGCGCGACGGGAGCTTCGGCAAGAACCCCGGGCAGCTCGACGTGCTCGACGTCCCTCACCCGAGCCGCGACCCGCACTTCCTGGCTGGCGTCATCCAGCAGATCAAGGATCGACTCAACGCGCTGACCGAAGAACAGCGCGAGGCGCAGGAGCGCCTGGAGAAGTGGCGTGCAGCGCTGAACGACGTCGAGGACCTCGACGGGATCAACGCCATCCTGTCGGACGCGAAGGACGCGCCGAAGGCCCACAAGGCGCTGCTCCACGAGCGCGCGACGAAGCTGGGCCTGAGCTTCGACGCGAAGGCCGGCGAGTACGTGCGCGCCGCGGAGGCGGCCTGATCATGCTGGTGCGCGTGTCCGACATCGACGCCTTCCGCCGCTGGCGGGAGGACCCGGAGAGCGAGCTGGGCGACCTGCTGGCGAACCTCCGGCGCGAGACGCCGGCATCCGAGGCGATGCTGGCCGGCACCGCCTTCCACGCCGCGCTGGAGACGGTCCAGCCCGGTGAAGTGGATCGCCTGGAGGCGCAGGGCTACACGTTCCTGATCGACGCTGACGCCGATCTGGCTATCTCGGAGATCCGCGAGCTGCGCGCCGGCAAGGACTACGTGATGCCGGACGGCTACGTGGTGACGGTCTCGGGCCAGGTCGACGCCCTGCAGGGCAAGCGCGTCGAGGACCACAAGACGACCGGCCAGATGGACGCCGAGCGGTTCTTCACCGGCTACCAGTGGCGGTTCTACCTCGACATCCACGACGCGACGACCTTCCGCTGGAACGTGTTCGAGCTCGCGCCGGCGTCGGAGCGACGCATCGAGGAGATGCGCAAGCGCGGCGAGGTGGTGCCGGACGGCCCCGTCTACGTGGTGCGCAGTTGCCACCGCCTGGAGCAGTACCGCTACCCCGAGATGCAGGCGGACTGCCAGGCGCTGGTGGAGGCGTTCTACGCCTTCGCGCGCGTGCACCTCCCCGAGCGCATCGCGCAGGAGGCTGCATGAAGCGCCGCCCCGTCTTCCGCGGTCCGCATGAGCGCCGGGTGCACGCCCGCAACATGCGCATGATCCGCGACTACTACGAGCTGGAGCTGACCCCGGCCCAGCTCGCTGCGGACTACCACCTGCACCCTGAGTCGGTGCGCGCGATGCTGCGCCGCTACCACGTCACCCGGCACCGGACCGAGGGCAACTCGCGGCGCACGGTGCGCGCCTGCGGCCTGACCGACCACGAGCTGGCGGCCAAGCTCGGCATCCCGGTGCGGACGCTCTGGCGCCGTCGGGCGAAGCGCGTGGCGCTGCAGTCGCTGGTGCGCCAGGGCGACGCGCGGCACCCACCGGCCGAGCACATCGCTCGCATCCTCTCCCTGCACGCCCAAGGCCTCTCCCGGCGCGCCATTGCCCGAGAGCTGGGCATGGCGCACGGCACGATCATTCGCCGCTGCCGCCTGCTCGGGCTCTCCTTCAACGCACAGAGCCGCCGCGGCTGGCACGCCCAGCAGCGCGCGAAGGAGAACCCATGCGCAGCCTGACCTGGACCATCGGCGGGAGCTCGCCCGCCGTGGCCACTCCCCTCATCGCCGTCCCGAGGCTGCTGGATCGGCCGCGCCTCGTGCGCGGATTTGACCCGGCCCGAGAGGCGCGGATCGTCGCGCTTGCACAGCACGAGAGCTACCGGAACGTCGGTGCCATCTTCGGGATCAGCGGCGAGCGCGTGAGCCAGATCGTGCGGCGGGCACAACGCCGCGCGCAGCCGAGGGCTGCCTGATGGCCCGCTCTCGGATTCAGCATGCGCAGCTGACGCCGGACACGCTCGCAGGAGCGATCAAGCTGCGCGCCGAAGCTGCTGACATCACGCTCGGCGAGCTAGCGAGAGTGGCGGGGATGCGTCCGAATTCACTGCGCGCCCGACTGTCCATATCCCGTGGCAAGCGCGCCCTGCAGCCGTGGCAGTGCTCCCAGATCGCGAAGGCGCTGTCCATGGATGAGCAGGAGCTCCACCGGCTCGCGGCGAAGCAGGAGGGCTGGAAGGTATGACCCGCCACCTCCTCGACCGCAGGCCCAGCCGAGGCGGCGTATCCAGCTGGGGCCGCAGCTCCGCCGACGGCGCCGTGCTCTACCGCCTTTTCCGCCGCGACCACACCCGCCGCGTGCACATGCAGACGCTCGGGTTCGCCGCCGGCACGCCGCGCCCCGCGATCGCCGCAGCCCTGCGCGCCGCCCGCCACCAGCTCCGCGACCGCGTCGACGAGATCGACCTGGCCGCGCTCTACGCGCAGGAGGCAGCGTGATCCACGTCGGCAACTGCCTGGACATCCTCCCCACGCTGGAGGCGGAGTCCGTCCAGACCTGCATCACCTCGCCTCCGTACTTCGGGCTGCGCGACTACGGGGTCGACGGGCAGCTGGGGCTGGAGGCAACGCCGGCGGAGTTCGTGTCGGCGATGGTCGCGGTGTTCCGCGAGGTTCGCCGCGTGCTGCGCGACGACGGCACGCTGTGGCTGAACCTCGGCGACAGCTACGCCGGCAGCGGCAGGGGTGGGATGTCGGGCGGCGGCGCCAGTACGCTGCAGGGTGGCCGTGACAGCCAGGCGCAGGCGCCGCGGTCTGATCGCGAGGTGAGCAGCGCTCAGCGCATGCACTGCCCGGCGGTGCGCGGTAGTCGCCTGCCGGCGGGCCTGCACGAGTCGCAGCGGCAGGCGGGCGCCATCGGCAGGGCCTGGGTACCACCGCCGGCGGGGCTAAAGCAGAAGGACCTCATCGGTATTCCTTGGCGCGTCGCGTTCGCTCTGCAAGAGGATGGCTGGTACCTCCGCCAGGACATCATCTGGCACAAGCCGAACCCCATGCCAGAGAGCGTGCGCGACCGCTGCACGAAGGCCCACGAGTACCTGTTCCTGCTGTCGAAGTCGCCGCGGTATTACTTCGAGGCCGACGCAATTGCCGAGCCCGTAGCCGAGTCCAGCGTGTCCCGTCTGGCGCAGCCGACCCTGGCGCAGCAGGCAGGTAGCTCGCGCGTCCCCGGCAAGACCAACGGGAACATGAAGGCGGTCGGCGGCAGCGAGACCCGCAACAAGCGCAGCGTGTGGTCGGTGCCGACGGTGCCGTTCAAGGAGGCGCACTTCGCCACGTTCCCCGAGAAGCTGATCGAGCCGTGCGTGCTCGGCGGCAGCCGCCCCGGCGACCTGGTGCTTGATCCGTTCCTCGGCGCCGGAACGACCGCTGTCGTCGCTCAGCGGCTCGCCCGGAGGTGGATCGGCTGCGAGCTCAACCCCCATTACGCGGAGATCGCGCGCGAGCGCCTCGCCGGCACATCAACAGGCTTCCCTTTCGGAGACGCAGCATGACCCTCACCACCGTCGCCTGGCGCACCGGGCACGCCCACACGGGCTACACGCTCCACGACGACATCCAGCCCGGCGCTGAGGCTCTGGTTCTGCGCGCGGATGCTGAGCGGGAGATCGAGCGGCTGCAGGCGGACATCGAGACCATGCGCGAGTGCCTGCGCGAGGCCGTCGGCGACGACGGGTCCGACTGGCAAGACGCTGACGGATGGCCCATCGGGCGCTTCCTCACGCCGGCGGTGGCCGGCGACTACACCGCGGCGCGCGCGGAGCTGGAAGCGCATCGCGCCGAGGTTGCAGCGGTCGCGGCCGAGATGCAGGAGGACGACGAGGAGGCCACCGGCCATGGCTGAGCGCGAGTGGGAACTCGGCGATGGCGGCTCTGTAGTTCTGGCTGAGCCGAAGACGAAGGAGAAAAGGTGATGCCGCACGGGATCTACGTTGCCGACCACGCCGCATCGATGCTTGCATGCGCCGGGCAGAAGTGGCGGCCCAGCAATGGCACCGAGGGCGAACTGTTCATTGGTTCCTGGTGTGCCGAGTGCAGCCGGGACGCTACGGGCGGCTGCTCCATCCTCTCAGCGACCTTCGCGCACGAGGTCACCGACGAGGCCTACCCGCCGGAGTGGCAGATCGGTGGCGACGGCCAGCCGCGCTGCTCGGCATGGCTGGCGCTCGACGACCCGCCGAAGGAGCGGTGCGAGCAGACGGCGGACATGTTCGCGGAGGGCAGTGGGCAATGACTGGCGCCACTACGATCATCGCCCCGCGCGCGCCGGCTACCGGCCGTGGATGGTCGGAGCTGCCGCGACCGCCCTCTTTCGCCACGCTCGGCTACACGGCCCGTGCCTTCCGGCACGCCCAGCGCGGTCTGCTCGTCATCTCCGCCGTGGAGGTGGCCAAGGACGCCGACGGCGTCGACCGGGGACCGGAGTACCACCTGAGCGTCAGCCGCGAGCCAGGGCGGCGCTGCAGCTCTGCCGACGCGCGCCAGGTGCTGCGCGACTTCGACTTGGACGAGGCCGAGGAGGACAACCACGTCGCGAACGCCATCGTGCGCAACTTCTGGCGCCCCGTGGCGGACCGCTTCGTCGGCATGGAATGCGGCTGCAAGGCCGAGGAGACCGCCATCGTCGAAGACCGTGGCGACTACGTGTGGCGCCACGCACCGGAGCAGCGCCGTGGCTGACGTGATCTCCCGCTCGGCCGAGCTGTCGCCCTGCGGCCGCTACCGCTACACGCTGACGCGCACCCTGCCCGGCCTGTTCGCCGGCAGCGGGACGTGCTGCTTCGTCATGCTGAACCCGTCTGTCGCAGATCACACCGTCGACGACCAGACCATCCGCCAGTGCCTCGGCTTCACCCAGCACTGGGGCTTCGGTCGGCTGCTGGTGGTCAACCTGTTCGCGTGGCGGGCGACTCTGCCCAGGGACATGCTCGCCGCCATCGACCCGGTAGGGCCCGCCGCCGACGCCTGGATCCTGCGCGCCGCGCGAGAGGCGGACCTGATCGTCTGCGCCTGGGGCGAGCACGGCAGGCACCGCGGCCGCGGCGAGGCGGTCCGCCAGCTGCTCGCCGGCGCCGGGCACCGGCTCCACCACCTCGGGCTGACCGCCACGCACCGGCAGCCCCGTCACCCCCTGTACCTGGCGCGCGAGACGCGCCTCGAGGAATGGACATGACCCGATACGCCAGCGGAACCGACGTCAGCAGCGACCGCAGCCGCAACGAGATCGAGCGCACGCTACAGCGCTACGGCGCCGAGAGCTTCATGTATGGCACCACGCGCACGCGCGCCGTGGTCGGCTTCCAGGTCGAGGGTCGGCAGGTCCGGTTCGAGCTGCCGATGCCTGACCGGCAGGACCGGGCCTTCACCCACACGGAGGGCCGAGGTCAGAAGCGCAGCGACACGCAGGCGCACGCGGCGTGGGAGCAGGCATGCCGACAGCGCTGGCGCGCGCTCGCCCTGGTGATCAAGGCGAAGCTCGAGGCGATCGAGTCGGGCATCACCGACTTCGACAGCGAGTTCATGGCGCACCTGGTTCTGCCGACCGGGCAGACCGTTGGCCAGGCCATGCTGCCGCGGCTGGAGGAGGCGCGGCGTACGAACGCCATGCCCGAACTACTGCCGATGCTGGAGCCGCCACGATGAACGACCCGATGAATCAGCTCGTCGCCGCGCTCGCAGATGTGCTCGTTGAGGATTATCTGCGAGAGATCGCCAGCGGCACCAACGCGTCGAACGACGGGCAGGAAAATCCCGCGTGTCCGAACCTACCCAACGCCGCATAGCATTCGCCGAATGAGAATCGCCGCCTACGCCCGCTACAGCTCCGACTCCCAGCGGGAAGCCTCGCTCGAGGACCAGCTCCGGAACTGCCGCGCCTACGCCGCACGCCAGGGTTGGCCGGAGCCTCGGGTCTACACCGACGCCGCGGTCTCCGGCGCGCGCAACGACCGCAACAACTTCCTGCGCTTGCTGGCCGACGCGCCGCAATACGACGTGCTCCTCGTCGATGACCTGACGAGGTTCGGCCGCGACAAGGACGAGCTCGGGAAGACGATCAAGCGCCTGACGTTCTCCGGCGTGCGCCTGATCGGCGTCAGCGACGGCACCGACACCGGCAGGAAGGGGCACAAGCTCGACGTCGGTTTCCGCGCGCTCATGTCCGAGCACTTTCTCGATGACCTCGCCGACAAGACCCACCGCGGCCTGACCGGCCGCGCGCTCGACGGAGCCAGCGCCGGTGGCCTGCCCTACGGCTATCGCGTGACGGAGGTCGGACGGCGAGCCATCGATGCCGAGCAGGCCACCGTCGTCCGTCGGATCTACGCCGAATACATCGATGGTGCCTCGCCGCGCGCAATCGTCTCCGGGCTGAACCGAGATCGTGTGCCGTCGCCGCGTGGCAGCACGTGGTCGATCAACGCGGTACGTGGTGACGTGAAGCGCGGGATCGGCATCCTCGCGAACCCCATCTACGTGGGCCGCCAGATCTGGAATCGGAGCCACTGGGTCAAGCACCCCGACACCGGGCGCAGGGTGCGCCAGGAGCGGCCGGAGCACGAGTGGATCGTCAGGGAGAAGCCCGAGCTAGCCATCATCGACCGCGCGACGTGGGATGCCGCGCAGGCGCGCCAGCGCGGCCGGAGCAAAGCAACCGGCACGGCCGGGCGTCCTCCTCGGCACCTACTGTCCGGCATTCTCCGCTGCGGTGGATGCGGCGGGCCGATGTCGATCATCGACCGCTACAACTACGGGTGCGCCACCGCGAAGGCACGCGGCGGGGTATGCCCTGATCCGATGCGAGTCCGCATCCGGGACGCGGAAGACTCGCTGCTCGCGTCCATCCGGACTGATCTCCTGACCGAGCGCCGATTCGCTGAGCTGCAGCGAGAGGTAACTGCTCGGCTGCGGAAAGCCGCACCCGATGAATCCGCTGCGCGGCGTCGCCTCGCCGAGGCGGAGCGGGTCCGCGAAAACATCATGGCGGCGATCCGGGCCGGCATCATCACACCGAGCACGAAGGCGGAGCTGGAGCGCGCCGAGGACGACGTGCGCGCGGCAACGGCAGAGATCGAGGCGGTGCGCAACTTCCGCCCTGCGACGCTCGTGCCCAGGTTGCGCGAGCGCTGGGAGCGGATGGTGGCGGACCTGGCTGAGGCTGGAAAGCGTCGTCCGGCTGCGCGCCAGGCCATCGCGCAGTTGATCGGAACTGCGACCGTCAGAAACGAAAACGGCGACCTCGTTGCCGAGATCGCCGCTTCGGAATCTACGCTGGAGCAGGCGCAGATAAGTTTGGTAGCGGGGGCAGGATTTGAACCTGCGACCTTCGGGTTATGAGCCCGACGAGCTGCCAGACTGCTCCACCCCGCATCAGGAGCGAAATTGTAACGGTTCTTCGTCCTGCGGCGCAAGCCTTTCGCGACGAAAAACCGGCGCGATCATGAACCGGCGAACGCGCGCTGGCACCACGCCATCAGCGGGCTCCAGAAGATGCCCAGCACCAGCAGGCCGAACGCGTTGACGGTGAACACCGCGCGCAGCGGACGGTCCGGATGCGGCAGCACGTCCAGGCCGTGCACCGGCGCGTCGAAGAACATGACCTTGATGACGCGCAGGTAGTAGTACGCGCCCACCACCGCGAACACGATGCCGACGATCGCCAGCCACAGCATGTCGGCGCCGACCGCCGCGCGCAGCACGGCGAGCTTCGCCCAGAAGCCCAGCAGCGGCGGCACGCCCGCGAGCGAGGCCATCACCAGCATCACCATCCAGGCGTGCCAGCTGCTGCGCTGGTTCAGGCCCTTGAAGTCGTCGATGCGCTCGGCCTCGAAGCCCTGCCGCGACAGCAGCACGATGGCGCCGAACGAGGCGGTCGCCATGACCGCGTAGCTGATCGCGTAGAACATCGCGGAGGCGTAGCCCTCCGGGGTCGCGGCGGCCAGGCCGAGGAACAGGAAGCCGACGTGCGAGACCGTCGAATAGGCCAGCATGCGCTTCAGGTTGGCCTGCGCCAGCGCCAGCAGGTTGCCGATCACCAGCGACAGCACCGCGAGCCAGGCGACCGCGTCCTGCCAGTAGACGGCGACCGGGCCCGCCCCGCTCTCCAGCAGGCGGTAGGCCATGCCGAAGGCGGCGAGCTTGGGTGCCGAGCCGATGAACACGGTGATGGCCGTCGGCGCGCCGTGGTAGACGTCCGGGATCCACATGTGGAACGGCGCCGCGCCGAACTTGAAGGCGACGCCGGTCAGCACGAACACCACGCCGAACAGCAGCAGGCGCTGGTCGCCGCCCGCGGCGGCCACCGAGTAGATCTGCGCCAGGTCGAGGCTCCCGGTGGCGCCGTAGATCATGGACATGCCGTAGAGCAGCATGCCCGAGGCGAGCGCGCCGAGGACGAAGTACTTCATCGCCGCCTCGGAGGCGCGCGCGGAGTCGCGGTCCATGGCCACCAGGGCGTAGGTCGACAGCGCCATCAGCTCGAGGCCCAGGTAGACCATCACCAGGTTGCCGGACGACACCAGCAGGAGCATGCCCAGGATGGACAGCAGCACCAGGAGATGGAACTCGCCCTTGAACAGCTTGCGGTCGACCAGATACGGCTTGGCGTAGAGGAAGGACAGGATGCCCACGCCGCAGATCACCGCCTTCATGACGTCGCCGGCGAGGTCGCGCACCACCATGCCGCCGAAGGCGATGCCGGGCTCGGCGCCGACCCCGACCGCCAGCCAGCCGGTCACGGCCAGGATCGCGATGGCGAGGTAGTGCGTCAGCGCGCGACGGTGCTGCGGCACGAACAGGTCCGCCACCAGCAGCGCGAAGGTCGCGGTGACCAGGAACAGCTCGGGCACGACCGGGACCAGGTCGGCGACGGTGGGCATGACGGGGGTAGTGGTCATCGGATCGGCGTCTTCTTAAAGCTTGCTGGTCGCGATCTGCGCGGCCAGCTGCGCGATCGAGACGTCCATCAGGTCGATGAGGGGCTTCGGGTAGACGCCGAACAGCAGCGTGCCCGCGGCGAACACGCCCAGCACCAGCGCCTCGCGCCCGTTGATGTCGGTGAGCTTGGCGACGTGGTCGTTGGCGACCGGGCCGAACATCACCCGCTTCACCAGCCACAGGCTGTAGGCGGCGCCGGTGATGAGGGTCGTCGCGGCCAGGAAGGCCAGCCACGGATTGGCCTGGAAGCTGGCCAGGATGACCATGAACTCGCCGACGAAGCCCGAGGTGCCCGGCAGGCCGGCGTTGGCCATCGCGAAGAACACCATGAACACGGCGAACCACGGCATCACGTTGGCCACGCCGCCGTAGTCGCCGATGGCGCGGGTGTGCATCCGGTCGTAGAGCACGCCGATGCAGGAGAACATCGCGCCGGAGATGAAGCCGTGGCTGATCATCTGCACCATCGCGCCCTGCAGGCCGAGCTGCGCGGCGTCGATGCTGTCGCCCCGCACCAGGGCGAAGGCGATGAAGGTGCCCAGGGTGACGAAGCCCATGTGCGCGATCGACGAGTACGCGACGAGCTTCTTCATGTCCTGCTGGACCATCGCCACCAGGCCGATGTAGACCACGGCGATCACCGACAGGACGATGGGCAGCCAGGCCCATTCGTGCCCGGCGTCCGGCGTGATCGGCAGGGTGAAGCGCAGGAAGCCGTAGCCGCCGATCTTCAGCATGATCGCCGCCAGCACCACCGAGCCGCCGGTCGGCGCCTCGACGTGCGCGTCGGGCAGCCACGTGTGCACCGGGAACATCGGCACCTTGACCGCGAACGCCGCCAGGAAGGCGAAGAACAGCCACATCTGCTCGGTCTGGGTGAGCGGCAGCGCGGCGAGGTCGGCGAGCTGGAAGCTGCCGCCCTTCAGGTACAGGTAGATCAGCCCGACCAGCATGAAGACCGAGCCGAGGAAGGTGTAGAGGAAGAACTTCATCGCCGCGTACACGCGCCGCGGGCCGCCCCACACGCCGATGATGATGAACATCGGGATCAGCATGCCCTCGAAGAACACGTAGAACAGCATCGCGTCCATCGCGGCGAACACGCCGATCATCAGGCCTTCCAGGATCAGGAAGGCGCCGTAGTACTGCTGGGCGCGCACGTCGATCGCGCGCCAGGCGCCGACCAGCACCAGGGTCGTGGTGAGCGCGGTCAGGGCGATCAGCGCGACCGAGATGCCGTCCACGCCGAGGTGGTAGCGGATGTCGTAGGCCGGGATCCACCTGCGGTCCTCGACGAACTGCATCGCGGTCTGGCTGGCGTCGAAGCCGGCGATCAGGAACACGCTCGCGACCAGCACGACCAGCGACACGCCCAGCGAGAACCAGCGCGCGGACTCCGCGCGGCGGTCGCCGAAGGCGAGCGTGAGTGCGCCGCCCAGGATGGGCAGCCAGACCAGCAGGCTCAGGAGGGGCCAGTTCGAACTCATGGGCTGACTCTTGTTATCCGACGATGCGCATGAGCGCGAACAGCAGCGCGATCACGCCGACGATCATCGCGAACGCGTAGTGGTAGAGGTAACCGGACTGCAGCCTGCGCAGCACCGCGCCGAGGCGGTCGACCACGAAGGCCGAGCCGTTGACGGCCACACCGTCGATCACCGCGGTGTCGCCCGCCTTCCAGAAGGCGCGGCCCAGCTTCACGCCGCCGCCGGCGAAGCCCTTGATCCAGAGATCGTCGAAGCCGTACTTGTTCTCGAGGATGCGGACCAGCGGCGACAGCGCCTTGCGCGTCCTGGCCGCGACCGACGGCTGGAACAGGTAGATCCAGGTCGCCGCCGCGAAGCCCGCGAAGGCCAGCCAGAACACGGGCGAAGCGTAGAAGTGGAAGCCGAACGCCACCGCGCCGTGGAACAGCTCGCGGCCGAGCACCGCCACGGTGTCGTTCTCCGGCAGCACGAAGATCGCGCCGTCGAAGAAGTCGCCGAAGAGCATCGGCGTCACGGTGAAGAAGCCGATCAGGATCGACGGGATCGCCAGCAGCACCAGCGGCAGGGTCACCACCCAGGGCGACTCGTGCGGCTCGACCGGGCCGTGGTGGCCGTGGTCGTCGTGCGCAGGGTCGTCGGCCTTGACCTGGACCTCGGCGTCGGTGTGGTGCACGTCGCCGTGCCCCTCGGCGTGCGCCTCGTGCGCGTGCGCGTCGCGGAAGCGCTCCGGCCCGTGGAAGGTCATGTACAGCAGGCGGAAGCTGTAGAAGCTGGTCACGAACACGCCCAGCAGCACGCACCAGTACGCGTAGTGCTGCACCCAGCCGCCGCCCTCGCCCGCCACGCCGGCGGCCTCGATGATCATGTCCTTCGAGTAGTAGCCCGAGAAGAACGGCGTGCCCACCAGGGCCAGCGTGCCGATCAGCGCCGTGATCCAGGTGATCGGCATGTACCTGCGCAGGCCGCCCATCTTGCGCATGTCCTGCTCGTGGTGCATGCCGATGATCACCGAGCCCGCCGCGAGGAACAGCAGCGCCTTGAAGAAGGCGTGGGTCATCAGGTGGAACACCGCGGCCGAGTACGCCGAGACGCCCAGCGCCACGGTCATGTAGCCGAGCTGCGACAGCGTCGAGTACGCCACCACGCGCTTGATGTCGTACTGGATCAGGCCGATCAGACCGGTGAAGAAGGCCGTGGTCGCACCGATGAAGAGCACCAGTTCCAGCGCGGTCGGGCTCATCTCGAACAGCGGCGACATGCGCGCCACCATGAAGATGCCCGCGGTCACCATGGTCGCGGCGTGGATCAGGGCCGAGATCGGCGTCGGGCCTTCCATCGAGTCCGGCAGCCACACGTGCAGCGGCACCTGCGCCGACTTGCCCATCGCGCCGATGAACAGGCAGATGCAGATGAAGGTGGCCGCGGCCCAGTCGTAGCCCACCAGCCCCGCCATGGTCTGGCCTTCGAGCGACTGCACGTTCGCGAAGACGGTGCGGTAGTCGAGCGAGCCGAAGAAGTACAGGATCGCGGCGATGCCCAGCAGGAAGCCGAAGTCGCCCACGCGATTGACCAGGAACGCCTTCATGTTGGCGAACACCGCGGACGGCCGCTTGAACCAGAAGCCGATCAGCAGGTAGGAGACCAGGCCCACCGCTTCCCAGCCGAAGAACAGCTGCAGGAAGTTGTTGCTCATGACCAGCATGAGCATCGAGAAGGTGAACAGCGAGATGTAGCTGAAGAAGCGCTGGTAGCCCGGGTCGTCGTGCATGTAGCCGATCGTGTAGACGTGCACGAGCAGCGACACGAAGGTGACCACGACCATCATCATCGCGGTGAGGCGGTCGACCATGAATCCGACGTGGGCCGAGTAGCCGCCGATGTCGAACCAGGTGTAGACGTTGCCGTAGAACGGCTCGGCGCCCGCCGCGACCAGCTGGTACAGGACGTAGACCGAGGCCGCGCAGGACACCGCGACGCCGAGGATGGTGACGGTGTGCGCGCCGGCGCGGCCGATCTGGCGGCCGAAGAAGCCGGCGAGGATCGCGCCCAGGAGCGGCGCGAGCACGACGGTCAGAAGCAGATTCTGGCTGAGCACCGCCTTACCCCTTCAACGTATCGAGCTCGGCGACGTTGATCGTGCGCCGGTTGCGGAACAGCGTGACCAGGATCGCCAGGCCGATGGCGGCCTCCGCGGCGGCCACGGTCAGGATGAAGAACACGAAGATCTGGCCGTGCACGTCGCCGAGGAAGCGCGAGAACGCGACGAAGTTGACGTTGACCGCGAGCAGCATGAGCTCGATCGACATCAGCAGGACGATGACGTTCTTGCGGTTGATGATGATGCCGGCGACCGAGATGCAGAACAGGATCGCCCCGACCGCCAGATAGTGACCCAGGGTCATCGCTGCCCCTCCCCGTTGCGTTGCGCCGCGGCGTCCACCTCGGCGGGAACCTCTGCCGTACCGCGGCGGGCGGTCGGCGGCATGCTGACCATGCGCAGGCGGTCCGCCGCGCGCACGCGCACCTGCGCGCTCGGATCCTGGTGCTTGGTGCCCGGGCGACGGCGCAGGGTGAGCATCATCGCGGCGATCAGCGCCACGGTGAGGATCACCGCCGCCACCTCGAAGGGCAGCAGGTAGGCCGAGAACAGCGTGCGACCGATCCACTCGAGGTTGCTCAGCCCCGCCGCGGTGGCGGGATCGACCTCGCTCAGGCCGGTCGCGGCCCGGCCGGACATGACGCCGATCAGGGTCAGCATCTGCACCAGCATGACGGCCGCCACGGCGATGCCCACCGGCAGGTAGCGGATGAAGCCCTCGCGCAGCGGCGCGACGTTGATGTCGAGCATCATCACCACGAACAGGAACAGCACCATCACCGCGCCGACGTAGACCAGCACCAGCGCGATGCCGAGGAACTCCGCATCGATCAGCAGCCAGAGGCAGGCGGCGGAGAAGAAGGTCAGCACCAGCGCCAGCACCGCGTAGACCGGGTTGCGCGCGAGGATGACGCCCAGCGCCGCGGCGATCATGGTCGCGGCGAAGACGTAGAAAGCGATCAGGTGGAAGTCCATGCGCGAAATCCTTAGCGGTAGGCCGAGTCGAGCGTCTTGCGCTCGGCGATCTCGGCCTCGAAGCGGTCGCCGATGGCCAGCAGCTGCGGCTTGGTGACGATGTTCTCGCCGCGCTTCTCGAAGTGGTACTCGAGGATGTGCGTCTCGACGATGGAGTCCACCGGGCACGACTCCTCGCAGAAGCCGCAGTAGATGCACTTGAACAGGTCGATGTCGTAGCGCGTGGTGCGGCGGGTGCCGTCGGCGCGCTGCTCCGAGTCGATGGTGATCGCCAGCGCCGGGCACACCGCCTCGCACAGCTTGCAGGCGATGCAGCGTTCCTCGCCGTTCGGGTAGCGGCGCAGCGCGTGCAGGCCGCGGAAGCGCGGCGACTGCGGGAACTTCTCCATCGGATACATGACGGAGTACTTGGGCCGGAACAGGTACTTCAGCGTCAGCCCGAGGCCGCGCAGGAGTTCCAGCAGGAGCAGGCTCCGGAAGTAGTTGACGACTCGATTCATGGCATCAGGCTCCGGTCGCGCCGAACCAGCCCAGGTACACACCCACGGCAGTGACGAAGACCCACACGATCGCGATGGGAATGAACACCTTCCAGCCCAGGCGCATGATCTGGTCGTAGCGGTAGCGCGGGAACGAGGCGCGGAACCAGATGAAGGCGCTGGCGAAGAAGAACACCTTGATGAACAGCCACCACCAGCCGCCGACCGCCAGCCACGACAGGCCCGGCACGCCGTCCAGCCAGCCCTGGAACGGGCTCAGCCAGCCGCCCAGGAACAGCAGCGGGATCAGGAAGCTGATCAGGATCATGTTCGCGTATTCGGCGAGGAAGAAGATCGCGAACGCCGAGCCCGAGTACTCCACGTGGAAACCCGCGACGATCTCCGACTCGCCTTCCGCCACGTCGAACGGGGCGCGGTTGGTCTCCGCGACGCCCGAGATCCAGTAGATGACGAACAGCGGGAACAGCGGCAGCCAGAACCAGCTGAAGATGCCCGCGTCGCCGGCCTGCGCCATCACGATGCCCGAGATGTTCATCGTGCCCGCGGCGATCAGCACGCCGACCAGGGCGAAGCCCATCGCGATCTCGTAGCTGATGACCTGCGCGGCGGAGCGCATCGCGCCGAGGAAGGCGTACTTCGAGTTGGAGGCCCAGCCCGCGAGGATGATCCCGTACACGCCCATCGAGGTCATCGCCAGCAGGTACAGGAGACCGGCGTTGGCGTTGGACAGCACCAGCTGCGCGTCGAACGGGATCACCGCCCAGGCCGCGAAGGCCGGGGCCAGCGCGATCAGCGGCGCGATGGTGTAGAGCGCGCGCTGCACCTGCGTCGGGACGACGATCTCCTTGAACAGCAGCTTGAAGACGTCGGCGAAGGCCTGCAGCAGGCCGCCCAGGCCCACGTACATCGGCCCGTGGCGGACGTGCATCCAGCCGATCAGCTTGCGCTCCCAGAGCACGTAGAAGGCCACCGCGACGATCACCGGCACGGCGATCGCGAGGATCTTGATGACGATCCACAGCAGGCTGCCCACCAGGCCGAACTGGTCGGTCAGGGCCGCGCCCCACATGCCGGGCGACAGCAGGATCGTCGCCAGGCCCGGCGCCTGCGCGGCAGCGGTCGCGAGAAAGGACATCGACACGTCAGGCCCTCGTCACGGTGAGCGCGCCCGCCGCGGACAGCGGGGCGGTTTCTGCATAGCCGGTCTCGATCCACACCGCGCCGCGGGCGACGCGGGTGCTGACGTGGACCGGCACGGTGGCGGTGCCGCGGGCGTCGCCGACCTTGGCGATGGCCCCTTCCGACAGGCCGCGCGCCAGCGCGTCTTCGGGATGCAGCACGGCGCGCGGGCCGGTGGTCAGCGGGTGCGCCTGCAGTGCCGGCGCACGGCGCAGCACGGCATCGACGCGGTAGATGCCCGGCGAGGCGATCCGCTCCAGCGTGTCGCCGGCGACCGGCGCGTCGGCAGGCGCCTCGCCCTCGCCCGGGCGCACCGCGTCCGCCTTCATCTGCGCACGCAGGCCGGCCATGTCCACGAACTCGAAGCCGGCCGCGCCCAGCTCGCCGCCGAGGGCGCGCAGCACGCGCCAGCCCGCGCGGATCGCACCGGGCAGCTTGCCGCCGGGCACGACGCGCTGGTCGACGCCGTCCATGTTGGTGTAGGTCGCCTCGATCTCCGGCGTCAGTCCGATCGGCAGGATGACGTCGGCGACGGCGCGCGTGGACGCGCAGGCGAAGTGGCTGAACGCCACCACCTTCGCGCCGGCCAGCGCTTCGCGCGCCGCCGCGTTGTCGGCGAAGTCCTGGCCCGGCTCGATGCCGTAGAGGACGTAGGCCCTGCGCGGCTGCGCGAGCATGGCGCGGGCGTCGAGCGCCGTCGGCAGCACGCCGTGGCGTGCGAGGCCGACCGCGTTGGCGCCCTGCGGGATGCGGTTGAGCCTGGCGCCGGTGGCCGCGGCGAGGCGGCGGGCGACGCTGCGGATGCGGCTGGCGCGCGGATGCGTCTCGGCCAGCGCGCCGAGCAGGATCACCGCGTTGCCCGCGTTCGCGAGCAGGTCGTGGATCGCGTCGCCGGGCGCCAGCGACTCCAGCTCCGCCGGCAGCTTCGACGGCGCGACGATGCGCGCGACGTCGGCCGCGAAGGTGAAGTCGAAGTCGACCGGGTTGATCGTGGCGATCTTCGCGCCCCGCTTGACCGCCTTGCGCAGCCGGTGATGCAGCAGCGGCACTTCGTGGCGCGGATTGCTGCCGACGATGAGCACCACGTCGGCCTGCTCGAGCTCCTCGATCCGCACCTGGCCGGGCTCGGCAACGGGGCGGTCGGCGAGGTCGAGCAGGTTGATGCGGTGGTCGATGCTGCCGGTGCCCAGCGCATCGGCCAGCGCGCGCAGCAGGCTGCCCTCCTCGTTCGAGGTGGCCGGATGCGCGAGCACGCCCAGCGCGTCGCCGGCGTTCTCGCGGAGGATGCGGGCGGCGGCGGCCAGCGCCTCGTCCCACTCCACTTCCTGCCAGGCGTCGCCCTTGCGGACCATGGGGACCATGGCACGGTCGGCGGCGTACAGGCCCTGGTGCGAGAAGCGGTCGCGGTCCGACAGCCAGCACTCGTTGATCGCGTCGTTGTCGCGCGGGACGGTGCGCATGACTTCGCCGCGGCGCGCGTGCAGGTAGAGATTCGAGCCCAGCGCATCGTGGTAGCCGATGGACTCGCGCGCGATCAGCTCCCACGGACGCGCGCGGAAGCGGAACACCTTGTTGGTCAGCGCGCCGACCGGGCAGACGTCGATCACGTTGCCCGACAGCTCGCTCATCAGCGGCTTGCCGTCGTAGGTGCCGATCTCCAGGCGCTCGCCGCGGTTCATGCCGCCGAGCTCGTAGGTCGCGGCGACGTCGTTCATCACGCGGATGCAGCGCGTGCAGTGGATGCAGCGCGTCATCTCGGTGGCGACCAGCGGGCCGAGGTCCTCGTCGGCGACGACGCGCTTGCGCTCGGCGTAGCGGCTGACCGAACGGCCGTAGCCCAGCGAGACGTCCTGCAGCTCGCACTCGCCGCCCTGGTCGCAGATCGGGCAGTCCAGCGGGTGGTTGATGAGGAGGAACTCCATCACGTTCCGCTGCGCCGACAGCGCCTTCTCGGAACGGGTGACGACCTTCATGCCCTCCATGACCGGCGTGGCGCAGGCCGGCATCGGCTTCGGCGCCTTCTCGACCTCGACCAGGCACATGCGGCAGTTCGCGGCGATCGGCAGCCGCTCGTGGTAGCAGAAGCGCGGGATCGGGATGCCGGCCTTGTCGGCCGCCTGGATGATCATCGAGCCCTTGGGCGCGGTCAGCGCGACGCCGTTGATCTCGATGTTGACGTGGTCGGGCGGGGTATTCGGATTGGCGGGCTGCGCACTCATGCGGCGGCCTCCATCTTGGTGTCGACGATCGAGCGCTTGTGCTCGATGAAGTATTCGAACTCGTCCCAGAACTGGCGCAGGAAGCCCTGCACCGGCCAGGCGGCGGCCTCGCCGAAGGCGCAGATGGTGTGGCCCTCGATCTGCCCGGCCGAGGCCTTGAGCATGTGCAGGTCGTCCTGCGTGGCCTTGCCCTCGACGATGCGCGTCAGCATGCGGTACATCCAGCCGGTGCCCTCGCGGCACGGCGTGCACTGGCCGCAGGACTCGGCGTAGTAGAAGCGCGCGATGCGGTGGCAGGCGCGCACCATGCAGGTGGTGTCGTCCATCACGATGACCGCGCCGGATCCCAGGCCCGAGCCCGCCTTCTGCAGGGCGTCGTAGTCCATGGTCAGCTCCATCATCGTCTCGCCCTTGAGCACGGGCATGGACGAGCCGCCGGGGATGACCGCCTTGATGGTGCGGCCCGGACGCATGCCGCCGGCCATCTCCAGCAGGTCCCTGAAGGGCGTGCCGAGCCGGATCTCGTAGTTGCCCGGGCGGACGACGTGGCCCGAGACCGAGAACACCTTGGCGCCGCCGTTGTTCGGCTTGCCGAGGTTGAGGAACCACTCGGGGCCGTTGCGGACGATGGCCGGGACCGAGGCGTAGGTCTCGGTGTTGTTGATCGTGGTGGGCTTGCCGAACAGGCCGAAGTTCGCGGGGAACGGCGGCTTGAAGCGCGGCTGGCCCTTCTTGCCCTCCAGCGACTCCATCAGCGCGGTTTCCTCGCCGCAGATGTAGGCGCCCGCGCCGAGCGCGTTGTGGATGTCGATGTCGACGCCCGAGCCGAGGATGTTCTTGCCGAGCCAGCCGTTGGCGTAGGCCTCCTTCACCGCCTGCTCGATGCGCTCGAACGGCTCGTGGTGGAACTCGCCGCGCAGGTAGTTGTAGGCCACGGTCGAACCGGTGGCGTAGCAGGCGATCGCCAGGCCCTCGACCACCGCGTGCGGATTGAAGCGCAGGATGTCGCGGTCCTTGCAGGTGCCCGGCTCGGACTCGTCCGAGTTGCAGAGGATGTACTTCTGCATGTCGCCCTTGGGCATGAAGCTCCACTTCAGGCCGGTCGGGAAGCCCGCGCCGCCGCGGCCGCGCAGGCCGGACTGCTTGACCATCTCGATGACGTCGGCGGGCGGCACCTTCTCCGTGAGGATCCTGCGCAGCGCCTGGTAGCCACCGGTCTTGAGGTAGTTCTCGTACGACCACGGCTGCTCGAAATGCAGCGTGGTGTAGACCACGTTGTGCTCCTGCGGTGCCGGACCGTATGCCATTGCCGTCGTATTCCGTCGTCTTGCGTGGGGGAGCGCCGCGGCAGCGGCGCCGTGCCTTCATTCGTTGCTGCCGCGGCGCCCCGGAGGCGGCCTGCCGGCAGCGCCGGTCTCACTTCAGGCCGTCGAGGATCTCGTCGACCTTCTCGGGCGTCAGCTTCTCGTGGTAGTGCCCGTTGACCACCATCATCGGCGCGCCGCAGCAGGCGGCCAGGCACTCCTCCTCGCGCTTGAGGTAGACCCGGCCATCGGCGGTGGACTCGCCCAGCTTGCAGCCGAGCTTCTTCTCGGCATGGGCGACGAGATCCTCGGCGCCGTTGAGCCAGCACGAGATGTTGGTGCAGAAGGCCACGTTGTTGCGGCCGACCGGCCTGGTCTCGAGCATCGAGTAGAAGGTGGCGACCTCGTAGGTCCACACCGTCGGCAGGCCGAGGTACTTGGCCACCGCGGCGATCAGCACGTCGGTCAGGTGGCCCTGGTTCTGCTCCTGGGCGGCGAACAGGCCCTGGATCAGCGCCGAGCGCTTGCGGTCGGGCGGGAACTTGGCGACCCAGTGGTCGATGTGCTGGCGGGTGTGCTCGCTCAGGACCTCGGCGGGGTCCACATCGCGCACGAGTTCGAAGCTGCCGGTGGCCTTCATCGGTCGATCTCCCCGAACACGATGTCGTAGGTGCCGATCATCGCGACCACGTCGGACAGCATGTGCCCCTTTACGATCGCGTCCATCGACGACAGGTGGGAAAAGCCCGGGGCGCGCAGCTTCACGCGGAACGGCTTGTTCGCGCCATCGGAAATCAGGTAGCAGCCGAACTCGCCCTTCGGGGCCTCGACCGCCTGGTAGGTCTCGCCCGCCGGGACGATGTAGCCCTCGGTGAACAGCTTGAAGTGATGGATCAGGGCTTCCATGTCGTCCTTCATCTCCTCGCGGGAGGGAGGCGCGACCTTGTAGTTCTGGACCATCACCGGGCCGGGATTGGCCCGCAGCCAGGCGACGCACTGCTTGATGATGCGCGCGGACTCGCGCATCTCGGCGACGCGGACAAGATAGCGGTCGTAGCAGTCGCCCTCCTTGCCGACCGGGACGTCGAAGTCGACCTCGTCGTAGCGTGCGTAGGGCTGCTGCTTGCGCAGGTCCCAGGCGATGCCGGAACCGCGCAGCATCGGGCCGGTCATGCCCCAGCCGAGCGCCTGCTCCGGCGTCACCACGCCGATGCCGACGGTGCGCTGCTTCCAGATGCGGTTGTCGGTGAGCAGGGTCTCGTACTCGTCGACGCGCTTGGGGAAGTCGTCGATGAAGGCGTCGATGAAGTCGAGGAGGGAGCCCTCGCGCCATTCGTTGACGCGCTTGAGGGTCTTGCCCTTGCGCCAGGGCGACTCCTTGTACTTCGGCATGTGGTCGGGCAGGTCGCGGTAGACGCCGCCCGGCCGGTAGTAGGCCGCGTGCATGCGCGCGCCCGAGACCGCCTCGTAGCAGTCCATCAGCTCCTCGCGCTCGCGGAAGGCGTAGAGCATCACCGCCATCGCGCCGAGATCGAGCCCGTTGGTCCCGACCCACATGAGGTGGTTCAGGATGCGGGTGATCTCGTCGTACATCGTGCGGATCCACTGCGCACGCGGCGGCGGTTCGATCCCCATCAGGGTCTCGATCGCGCGCACGTAGGCGTGTTCGTTGCACATCATCGACACGTAGTCGAGCCGGTCCATGTAGCCGATGGACTGGTTGAACGGCTTCGACTCGGCGAGCTTCTCGGTGGCGCGGTGGAGCAGGCCCACGTGCGGATCGGCGCGCTGCACCGTCTCGCCGTCCATTTCCAGCACCAGGCGCAGCACGCCGTGCGCGGCCGGATGCTGGGGACCGAAGTTCAGCGTGTAGTTGCGGATTTCCTGGGCGTTGACGCTCGGCTCGTTCATGCGTTCCCGCTCCTGCTCGCGCGGCCCTTGGTCTCGAGCTGCGACTGTTCCCAGCGCGCGTCGGCGCGCACCACGCGCGGCACCAGCACGCGCGGGTCGATGGACACCGGCTCGTACACGACGCGCTTCTTCTCGGCGTCGTAGCGGACCTCGACGTTGCCGATCAGCGGGAAGTCCTTGCGGAAGGGATGCCCCACGAAGCCGTAGTCGGTGAGGATGCGGCGCAGGTCGGGATGGCCCTCGAAGATGATGCCGAACAGGTCGAAGGCCTCGCGCTCGAACCAGTTCGCGCCGGGCCAGACGTCGACCGCCGACGGCACCACCGGCAGCGCGTCGTCGGTCGCGAAGAAGCGCACGCGCAGGCGGCGGTTGTTGCTGATCGAGAGCAGGTGCACGACCACGGCGAAGCGGCGTTCCGGGCCCTGGGCCTGCGGGCGCTCCTCCCAGCGGAAGCGGCCCGGGCCGCTGCCCTCGACGCCGCGCGAGAAACCCTCGGAGGACACGTCGGTGGTGTCCCACTCGGCCATGCCCCAGGAGAGGTAGTCGACGCCGCACAGGTCCATCAACTGCTCGAACCCGAAGTCGGGCTCGTCGCGCAGCGCGCGCGCCACCGCAGGCCAGTCGCCGGCGGCGATCTCGAGGGTCAGTTCGTCGTGCTGCTCGACGAGCGCACGCACGCGCTCGCCGAAAAAGGCGCGCAGACGATCCGGGAATGAGGAGGCTGGCTCTGCCATGGGGCGTGGCTGCGAAGCGGAAAGGAAGTTAGCGGGCGATCGTGTTGGTGCGGCGGATCTTCTTCTGCAGCTGCAGGATCCCGTAGACCAGCGCCTCGGCCGTCGGCGGGCAGCCCGGCACGTAGATGTCCACCGGCACGACGCGATCGCAGCCGCGCACCACCGAATAGGAGTAGTGGTAGTAGCCGCCACCGTTGGCGCAGCTGCCCATCGAGATCACCCACTTGGGATCGGGCATCTGGTCGTAGACCTTGCGCAGCGCCGGGGCCATCTTGTTGACCAGGGTGCCGGCCACGATCATCACGTCGGACTGGCGCGGCGACGGGCGGAAGATCACGCCGTAGCGGTCCATGTCCAGGCGCGACGCACCGGCGTGCATCATCTCGACCGCGCAGCAGGCGAGCCCGAAGGTCATCGGCCACATCGAGCCGGTGCGCGCCCAGTTCAGCAGCGCATCCACCGAGGTGGTGACGAAGCCCTGCTCGAGCAGAGGGTTCTCGTTGTCCGGCCGCAGGATGTCGTCCACCCGGCCCAGAGGCACCGGGTTGTTCATCAGGCGGGAGACGGTATCTGTCATTCCCATTCCAGGGCTCCCTTCTTCCACTCGTACAGGAAGCCGATCACCAGCAGGCCCAGGAAGGCGCCCATGGCGATGATGGCCGGCATGCCGAGATCACGGAACGTGACCGCCCATGGAAACAGGAAGGCGATCTCGAGATCGAAGACGATGAAGAGGATGGCGACGAGGTAGTAGCGCACGTCGAACTGCATGCGCGCGTCCTCGAACGCCTCGAAGCCGCACTCGTACGGCGAGAGCTTCTCGCCGTCCGGCCGACGCGGGCCGAGCAGCCAGCCGAGGACCAGGAGGGCGACGCCGATACCCGTGGCGACGATCAGGAACAGCAGAATCGGCAGGTAGTGTTCGGCCAGCACGTGAACTTCCCTTCTTGCCCCGCGAAGGGCGCGCCCGCCGCTGCATGAGGAAGGCAGACGACGCGACGAGTGGCGGACTCGCCCGACAGCGAAACGCTGCCTGGGCAACGAACCCGGGCCCGACCGATCCCGCATCGACCCGGCAGCAACCGAGTCTCGGCGACGCGGCGTGGCCGCCATGCGACGAACCCCGGCGGACCGGGGTTCGTCAGGTATTTGGTGCCCAAGAGAGGACTCGAACCTCCACGACTTTCGTCGCTACCACCTCAAGGTAGTGCGTCTACCAATTCCGCCACCTGGGCAAGGTGTCCCGGGAACCGCAGTTCCCGGAGCCGTGAAATTGTACCAGCGCCGAACCGGATTGTGCGCATCTGCGCACCCTTCGACGACAAATTTTTTCACTCCGGCGACGCCCGCAGGCGCCGCAGGACGGCATCAGCGCGTGCCGTCCGCGTCTTCCGGTGCCGTGGCGGGGACCTGCCCGGCGGCGGGGACCTCCTCCTCCACCTGCGCAGGCGCCGCCGGCACGGCGGGCACCTCGCCCGCCGGCGCCGGAACCGCGCCCTGCGGCTGGGCCGGCATGGCCGGAACCGCGCCCTGCGGCTGGGCCGGCATGGCCGGAACCGCGCCCATGATGCCGAGATCCTGGACGGCGGAGGGCTGCCCCGCCGGGCGCGCCGCGTACCAGGCCATGCCGAGGCTGATCGCGAAGAAGGCGATCGCCAGCCACTTGGTCGACTTGGACAGGAAGTTCGACGCGCCGCGCGCACCGAAGACGGTGGCCGAGGCGCCGCCGCCGAAACCCGAGCCCGCCGCGGCGCCGGCGCCGCGCTGCATCAGGATGAGCACGATCATCGCCGCGGAGACGAGGACGTAGAGGATGTTTGCGAGGGTCAGCAGCATGATGGGCGACTTCAGGCGACCTTGGCGGCCGCTGCGATGATGGCGAGGAAATCCGCGGCGACGAGCGAAGCGCCGCCGATCAGGCCGCCGTCGACGTCGGGCTGGGCGAACAGCTCCGCCGCGTTGGCGGGCTTCACGCTGCCGCCGTACAGGATCGGCAGCGAGCTGGCAATACTAGCATCCCGCGCGAGCGCCTCGCCACGGATGAAGGCGTGGGCGGCCTGCGCCTGCTCCGGCGTCGCCGTGCGCCCGGTGCCGATGGCCCAGACCGGCTCGTAGGCCACGACGGTCCCGGCCAGGGCCTGGTCGCCCCCCAGCTCGAACACCGGCGCGAGCTGGTTGGCCAGCACCGCGTCGGTCCGCCCTTCCTCGCGCGCGGCCAGGTCCTCGCCCACGCACAGCACGGGCACCAGGCCCGCGGCGCGGGCGGCGAGCAGCTTGCGCGCCACCAGGGCACTGTCCTCCCCGTGATACTGGCGCCGTTCGGAATGGCCGACCAGGACGTAGCGGCAGCCGACGTCCCTGAGCATCGCCGCCGAGACCTCGCCGGTGAAGGCGCCGCTCTCGTGCACGCTCACGTCCTGGGCGCCCACCGCGATGCGCCCCCCGGCCGCCGCCACCGCGTCCGACAGGTAGGGGGCCGGCGGCATGACCGCCACCTCGACGCCCGGGGAAAGCCCCTCGAGCACCTCGGCCAGGAGGTCGGCGACGAAGGCGCGATCGCCATGCAGTTTCCAGTTGCCCGCAACCAGGGGGGTACGCATGCGCTGCTCCAGGAGAATCGACGCACGAGGATACCGGCGGCGCAGGGAGGAGGCCATGCCGCGCGCCACCCTCTCCCTTCGGATGCGGACCGGCCCGTCGACCCGAGGAGACGAGACCCCGGGGTCGTGCGATTCTCGACGCTTCCGCCGCGCGCTCTCCTAGACTCGGCCCCCCGTACCCGGAGATCGCGCATGACCCGTCCGCTCCCGACCATCCTGGTGACAGGCGCCTCCAGCGGCATCGGCAGCGCCATCGCCCGCGAGTACGCGCGCCGGGGCCATCCCCTTGTGCTCACCGCCCGGCGCGAGGAACGCCTGCGGGCGCTGGCCGACGAACTCGCGCCGCGGGTCCGTTGCGATGTCCTGCCCGAGGATCTCGCCGATCCGGCGGCGCCGGCACGCATCGAGGCCGCCCTTGCCGAACGCGGGATCGCCGTTGGCGGCCTGGTCAACAACGCCGGCTACGGCGTTCCGGGCAGCTACCTGACGCCGGACTGGCCGACGCACGCCGCCTTCCTGCAGGTGATGGTGACCGCCGTCTGCGAGCTGACCTATCGCCTGCTCCCCGCGATCCGGGCGAGCGGCCAGGGCCGCATCCTCAACGTCGCCTCGGTGGCCGGCCTGATCCCCGGCGCGGCCGGCCAGACCCTCTATGCAGGGGCCAAGGCCTTCCTCGTCCGCTTCAGCGAATCGCTCGCGCTGGAGAACGCGGCGCACGGCGTCAGGGTCAGCGCCCTCTGCCCCGGCTTCACCTACTCCGAGTTCCACGACGTGACAGGCACCCGCGCGCGGGTCGCGACGCTGCCGCGCTGGATGTGGCTCGACGCCGATGCCGTGGCCCGGGCCGGGATCGACGGCCTCGAGGCCGGCCGCGCGATCGTCGTGCCGGGCGCGGGTTACAAGCTGCTGCGGGGCGTGACGAAACTGCTGCCTGACCGGGCGCTGCACGCGCTCATGGCGCGCGGCTCCTCGCGCATCCGCGACGCCCGCTGACCCGGAGGACCGCCATGTTCCCCACGCTCACTCTGCTGTTCGCGTCCCTGCACGCGCTGCTCCTGCTCGCGCTCTCGCTCCGCGTCTCCCTCCGCCGCCGCTCCGCGGGCATCGGACTCGGCAGCGGCGGCGACGATGCCCTCGCCCGCCGCATCCGCGCCCAGGCCAACTTCGTCGAGTACGTCCCGCTGGCCCTGCTGCTGATCGGCCTGCTGGAGCTGTCCGGCCTGGCGCGCGCGTGGCTCGTCCTGCTCGGGAGCCTGCTGCTCGCCGGCCGCCTGCTGCACGCCTGGGGACTGGAGCGCAGCGCCGGCGTCTCCGCCGGTCGCGCCCTCGGCATGCTGCTGACCTGGGGCGTGCTGGCCGGCGCAGCGGCGGCCGGCCTCGCGCTGGCGACGCTGCGGCTTACTTCAGCTTGATCTCGCGCAGGCGCTCTTCCAGGTAGCCGTGCGCGGTGATGGCCTCGGGGTAGCGGCTCGGATTGTCCTCGCTCACGCAGGACGGCAGCACGTCGATCAGGAAGTCCGGGTTCGGGTGCAGGAAGAACGGCGTGGAGTAGCGCGGCTTGCGCGCCTCGTCCCCCGGCGGGTTGACCACGCGATGGATGGTGGACGGGTACACGTGGTTGGTCAGGCGCTGCAGCATGTCGCCGATGTTGACCACGATGGTGTCCTCGTCCGCGGTGAACGGCACCCATTCGCCCGCGTGCGAACGCACCTCCAGCCCGGCGGCGCTCGCGCCCACCAGCAGGGTGATGAAGTTGATGTCGCCGTGCGCGCCGGCGCGCACGTTCGGGATGTCGTCCGCGGTGATCGGCGGATAGTGGATCGGGCGCAGGATGGAGTTGCCGAAGTCCGTCTTGTCGGCGAACCAGTCCTGGGGCAGGCCGATGTGCAGGGCCAGCGCCTCCAGCACGCGCGCCCCGAGCGCGTCCAGCGCGCCGTAGAGCGCCAGGCCCTTCTCGCGGAACTCCGGGACCTCGTCCGGCCAGACGTTGGGCGGCATCACGTCGCGGTACTTCGAGTCTTCCGGCAGCTCGCGGCCGATGTGGAAGAACTCCTTGAGGTCGAAGTGCTTCGCGCCCTTGGCGGTCTCGACGCCGAAGGGGGTGTAGCCGCGCGCGCCGCCGCCGCCGGGGACGTGGTACTTGCGCTTGGTCTCCTCCGGCAGCGCGAAGAAGCGCACGAAGGCGTCGTAGGCCTCGTCGATCAGCGACTGCGGAATGCCATGGCCGCGGATGCCGGCGAAGCCCCACTCGCGGTAGGCGGCCCCCAGTTCGGCCACGAAGGCCTCGCGGTCGGTGTCGAAGCGGCGGATGTCGAGGGTCGGGATCTGGCTCATGGCGCGGAGGGGCGTGGGCGTCGGGAAACGGGAGGATCAGGCGGCGGCCTGGCGGACGGCGTCGGCGAGGCGGTCGAGCACCTGCTGCATCAGCGACGCGTCGTCCGCCTCGGCGGTGACGCGCACCACCGGCTCGGTGCCCGACGGACGGATGAAGGCCCGGCCGCGACCGGCCAGGGCCTTCTGGGCCGCGGCGAGCTCGGACTGCACGGCCGGCGCCTCGACGGGGCGGGCGCCGGCGGCGAAGCGGACGTTGACGGTCTTCTGCGGGTAGCGCTGCAGGCCGGCGAGCAGCTCGTCCAGGCTGCGGCCGCTGCGGCGCACGACGTCCAGCGCCTGCAGCGCCGAGACGATGCCGTCGCCGGTGGTGGCGCGATCCAGGCACAGCAGGTGGCCGGACGCCTCGCCGCCCAGGGTGCCGCCCTGCTCCACCAGCGCGCGGTGCACGTAGCGGTCGCCGACCTGGGTGCGGACGAAGGGAATGCCCTCCGCGGCGAGGGCCTGCTCCAGGCCGTAGTTGGTCATCAGCGTGCCGGCGACCGGCCCCTTCAGGCGACCCTGGGCCTTCCAGTCCAGCGCCAGCAGGTAGAGCAGGTCGTCGCCGTCGACGATGCGGCCCGAGGCGCTCACGCACAGCAGCCGGTCGCCGTCGCCGTCGAAGGCCACGCCCAGGTCGGCACCGGTCTCCAGCACGTGGGCGCGCAGCGCGGCGATGTCGGTCGAGCCCACGCCGCGGTTGATGTTGAGGCCGTCGGGCTCGACGCCGATGGCCGAGACCTGCGCGCCCAGCTCCTCGAACAGCAGCGGCGCGATGTGGTAGGTGGCGCCGTGGGCGCAGTCCACCGCGAGCTTGAGCCCGCGCAGGTTGAACTTGGCCGGCACGGTCGACTTGCAGAACTCGGCGTAGCGCATCGCCGCCGCCTCGATGCGGCTGGCCTTGCCGAGGTCGCCGGAGGCGACCGTCTGGAACGGCCTGTCGAGTTCCTCCTCGATGGCGAGCTCGATCTCGTCGGGGAGCTTCTCGCCCTCGGCAGAGAAGAACTTGATGCCGTTGTCGTCGTGGGGGTTGTGCGAGGCGCTGATGACGATGCCGGCGTCGGCGCGCAGCGAGCGGGTCAGGTAGGCCACGCCGGGCGTCGGCATGGGCCCGAGCAGCTGCACGTCGACACCCGCCGCGACCAGGCCCGCCTCCAGCGCGGACTCGAACATGTAGCCCGAGATGCGCGTGTCCTTGCCGATGACCACGCTGGAATGGTGCCCGCTGGCAGCGCCCAGCACGCGGCCGGCCGCCCAGCCCAGCTTGAGCACGAAGTCCGGGGAGATGGTCGGCGAGCCGACCCGGCCGCGGATGCCGTCGGTCCCAAAGTAGCGCCGGCTCACGGCTCGACCACCGCGTCCGCGGGCTGGGTCGGAACGACGAGATCGGGTTCATCCGCATCGCCGACGCCCGGCGCCGGCTTCGGGCGCCCCATCATCAGGGCCAGGATGTCGCCGAGGCGGTCGCGCAGCTCGCGGCGGTCGACGATGAGGTCGATGGCACCGTGCTCGAGCAGGAACTCCGAGCGCTGGAAGCCCTCGGGCAGCGTCTCGCGCACCGTCTGCTGGATCACGCGCGGGCCGGCGAAGCCGATCAGCGCCTGCGGCTCGGCGACGTTGAGGTCGCCCAGCATCGCGAAGCTCGCCGACACGCCGCCGGTGGTCGGATGGGTCAGCACCGAGACGAACGGCAGGCCGGCCTTGCGCATGCGCGCCAGCGCGGCGGAGGTCTTGGCCATCTGCATCAGCGAGAACAGGCCCTCCTGCATGCGCGCGCCGCCGGTCGCGGAGAAGCACACCAGCGGCATGCGCTCGGCGAGCGCCAGCTCCGCGCTGCGGGTGAACTTCTCGCCGACCACCGAACCCATCGAGCCGCCCATGAAGCGGAACTCGAAGGCGCAGGCGGCCGTGGGCAGGCCCTTGAGCGTGCCGCGCATGGCGACCATCGCGTCGCGCTCGCCCACCTGCTTCTGGGTGGACTTGATGCGGTCGGCGTACTTCTTGGTGTCGCGGAACTTCAGCACGTCCACCGGCGCGAGCTCCGCGGCGATCTCGCTGGCGCTGCCGGCGTCGAGGAAGCGCGTCAGCCGCACGCGCGCGGCGATGGGGCGGTGGAAGCCGCACTTCGGGCAGACCTCGAGGTTGCGCTCCAGTTCGGGGCCGTAGAGAACGGTCGAGCAGCGCTCGCACTTCTCCCAAAGGCCTTCCGGCACGTTGCGCCGACGACTCGTGGTCTCGGTGCGGATGCGCGAAGGCATCAGTTTCTGCAGCCAGCTCATGCGCGGACCGTCGTTCGAAGGGAGGCGGATTCTAGCGCACGCGGCACGATGCTCAGACCGCGTCGATGGCGCGGCGCAGCACGGCCATGAACTCCTCGGCTCGCGCCGGGGCCTGCGCCGGGTCGCCCGAGGCGAGGCGCTCGACCAGGGCGCTGCCCACCACGACACCGTCCGCGTCCGCGGCGACCGCGGCGGCCGAGGCGGCATCGCGCACCCCGAAGCCGACCGCGACCGGCACCGTCGACGCCGCTCGCAGGGCGCGGACGCGGGCGCCGACCTCGACGGTGTCGAGGCGGTCGGCGCCGGTGACGCCGGCGAAGCTCACGTAGTACAGGTAGCCCTGCGCCTCGGCGAGCATGCGCGCCTGCCGGGCCGGCGCCGTCGTCGGCGCCACCAGGGCGATCAGGGCCAGGCCCTCGGCCGCGAAGTGCGCGCGCGTCTCGGCGGCCTCCTCCGGCGGCAGGTCGACCAGCAGGACGCCGTCGACGCCCGCCGCCCGCGCCTGGCGTGCGAAGACGGCGGTGCCACGCGCCTCGACCGGATTGAGGTAGCCCATCAGCACCACCGGCGTCGCGTCGTCGCGCTCCCGGAAGGTGCGCACCCAGTCGAGCACGCGGTCGGTCCCGACACCGCGCGCCAGGGCGCGCTCGCTCGCGCGCTGGATCGCCGGCCCGTCGGCCATGGGATCGCTGAACGGCATGCCCAGCTCGATGAGGTCGGCGCCGCCCGCCACCAGCGCGTGCATCACCGGCACCGTCGCGTCGAGCGCGGGGTCGCCGGCGGTCACGAAGGGGATGAGGGCCTTGCGGCCGCGCGACTTCAGGGCGGCGAAGGTGGTGGAGATGCGGCTGGGCATGGGGTGTGGTGTGGGTCTGGTGAGGCGGGAATGGGGAAGCGGGAGTCGGGAAGCGGGAGCGGGCATGGGGCATGGGGCATGGGGCATGGGAGGCTATGCGGATGGGCACCGCGTCCGCTCTCCGGGGAGAGCCTGCAGGTCCCGATTCCCGCTTCCCCATTCCCGCTTCCCGTTTTACCGCCTAGAGCTCGATCCCCTCCCGCGCTGCGATCGTGTGCACGTCCTTGTCGCCGCGGCCGGACAGGTTGGCCAGCACCAGGGCGTCCTTCGGCAGGTCGCGCGCGAGCTTCATGGCCTGGGCGATGGCGTGGCTGGACTCCAGCGCGGCGAGGATGCCCTCGGTGCGCGCCAGCGTGTGGAACGCGGCCAGCGCCTCGTCGTCGGTCACGCCGACGTAGTCCACGCGGCCGACGTCCTTCAGCCAGGCGTGCTCGGGACCGACGCCCGGATAGTCGAGGCCGGCGGAGACCGAATGCGTCTCCACGATCTGGCCGTCGTCGTCGCACAGCAGGTAGGTGCGGTTGCCGTGCAGCACGCCGGGGCGGCCGGCCGACAGCGAGGCGGCGTGGCGGCCGCTGTCGATGCCCTCGCCCGCCGCCTCCGCGCCGACGATGCGCACGCCCGGGTCGTTGAGGAAGGCATGGAACAGACCGATGGCGTTGGAGCCGCCGCCGACGCAGGCGGTGATCGCGTCCGGCAGGCGCCCGTAGCGGTCGAGCATCTGCGCGCGCGCCTCGCGGCCGACGATGGCGTTGAAGTCGCGCACCATCATCGGGTACGGGTGCGGCCCGGCCACCGTGCCGATGATGTAGAAGGTGTCGGCAACGTTGGTGACCCAGTCGCGCATCGCCTCGTTGAGCGCGTCCTTGAGCGTCCTCGAGCCCGACGTCACCGGCACCACCTCCGCGCCCAGCAGGCGCATGCGGTAGACGTTGATCTTCTGCCGCTCGATGTCGGTGGCGCCCATGTAGACCACGCACTTCAGGCCGAGCCGGGCCGCCACCGTCGCGCTGGCCACGCCGTGCTGGCCCGCGCCGGTCTCCGCGATGATGCGGGTCTTGCCCATCCGCCGCGCAAGCAGCGCCTGGCCGATGGTGTTGTTGATCTTGTGGGCGCCGGTGTGGTTCAGGTCCTCGCGCTTGAGCAGGATGCGCGCGCCGCCGACCTCGGCGGAGAGCCGGGCCGCCTCGTAGATGGGGCTGGGGCGGCCGACGTAGTGCGCCAGGTCGGCGTCGAACTCGGCCTGGAACGCCGGATCGGCGCGGAAGCGCGCATAGGCCTCGGTGAGCTCGCGCAGCGGCTCGATGAGCGTCTCGGACACGAAGGTGCCGCCGAAGCGGCCGAAGCGGCCCTGCGCGTCGGGGCCTGCGGCGTAGTCGGTGATGGCGGAGTCTGCGGTGCTCACGGTGTTTCCTGGCTCGGGCGCCGCCGCGGTACGGACCCGCGCCCGATTCGCGGCGGCAATCGCCCAGTGTACGCGCTCGGCCCCGGCGCGGCCGGCCACGGATGGAACTCAGTCGCCGGGCGCGGCGCAGTCGGCGCGCCGCACCTCCTCCATGAAGCGGCGCATGCGCGCGCCGTCCTTGATGCCCGGCGCGCTCTCGATGCCGCTCGACACGTCGATGCCCCAGGGCCGCGCGTGGTGCACGACGTCGTACACGTTGTCCGGGGTCAGGCCGCCGGCGATGAAGGTCGGCCGCCGCAGCGGCCCCGGCAGGCGCGCAAGGTCGAAGCGGAGCCCGCCACCGCCCTGCTCGCCCAGGGCGTGGCCGTCGAACAGGAAGGCGGCCGCGGAGGGGAAGCGCGCGGCCATCTCGGCCGGATCGGTGTGCGGATCGCGCATGGGGATGGTGCGCAGGTAGGGCAGTCCGAAGCTGCGGCAGTAGCGCTCCTCCTCGCTGCCGTGGAACTGCAGCATGGCCGGCTGCAGTTCCTCGACCACGTAGCGCACGTGGTCGGGGTCGGCGTCCATGAACAGGGCGACGATCGAGACCATCGGCGGCACCGCCGCCTTGAGCCAGTGCGCCTGCGGGACCTCCAGCCGGCGCGGGCTGCCCTTGACGAACACGAAGCCGATCGCGTCCACGCCCAGTTCGCCCGCCAGGCGCACGTCGCCCGGGCGCGTCAGTCCACAGAACTTCACGCGTGTGCGGAAGGGAAGGTCGCTCAAGCGCTCACCTCGTCGGGCAGTTCGAACCGCTGCGGATAGCGCGGCCCCAGGAACGTCAGGCCGCTAGCCGGCGCCGTCGGGCCGGCGAGCGCACGGTCGCGCCCGGCCAGCAGTTCGGCCATCCACCCCACCGGACGCTCCCCGCGTCCGATCGGCAGCAGCGAGCCCATGATGTTCCTGACCATGTGGTGGAGGAAAGCGTTCGCGCGTATCTCCATGAGCACTTCGTCGCCGTCGCGCCAGACGCGGATCGCCTGCATGTCGCGGCGGGCGTGCGGTGCCTGGCAGTGGACGGTGCGGAAGGCGCTGAAGTCGTGCTCGCCGATCAGGGCCTGCGCGGCGGCGTGCATGGCGTCGGCGTCGAGCGGGCGCCGCTCGAAGGCGACGTAGTCGCGCTGCAGCGCCGGACGCAACGGCCGGTTGAGGATGCGGTAGCGGTAGGTACGGGCGATCGCGCCGAAGCGGGCGTGGAAGTCGTCGGACACCGGCCGGCACCAGCGGGTGGCGATCTCCGGCGGCAGGCGCGAGTTCATGCCGAGCGTCCAGCCGCGCTCGCTGCGCTGGGCCGCTGTATCGAAATGCACCACCTGGCACTGCGCGTGCACGCCCGAGTCGGTACGGCCCGCGCACACCACCTCGAGCGGCTCGCCGGCGACGAACGACAGCGCGGCCTCGACCTCGGACTGCACGGTGCGGCCGTGGGGAAGCCGCTGCCAGCCGAGGAAGCCGGTGCCGTCGTACTCGATACCCAGGGCGTAACGCATGACCCAGTCAGTCTTCCAGAGCGTGTCGTGTGGTCCGGGCGCGGCGCGCTGCGCCGGGCGCCAGGACGGGATGCGGAAGGCGCGCGGCATCCGGTCTCTCCGGCGCGCGCCGCCCGAACGAGGAAGGGCCGGGTCGCCCCGGCCCCTCGCCATCCGTCGTCGCCGCGGCGGGAGGCGCCGCGGCAGGCCATGCTACCCGATCTGTCCGAGCAGCCGGCGCGCCTCCGCGCGCTGCGCTTCGGTGCCTTCGGTCACGACTTCCTCGAGCATGCCGCGCGCGCCCTCGCCGTCGCCGATGTCGAGGTAGGCGCGGGCGAGTTCGAGCTTGGTCTCGGCTGCCTCGGCGTCCACCGCCCCGCCCTCGTCCCCGGGCGACGGCCCGCGCTCGTCGAGCGGCGGTTCGAACGCCTCCACCTCGGCGAAGCGCTCGTCCTCGCTCCAGCCGCCGGTCGCGCCCGGCTCGGGCCGCTCCGGGATGGCCTCGAGGTCCGCGTCGGCATCCGCGTCGATGTCCATGTCCAGCGCCACGACGCCATCGTCGAGGTCGTCGGGATCCGCGGGCGGCGCCTCGTCGGGCAGACGCTCCGCCTTGGGCTCGCGCGAGCCGGCGGGCGCGTAGACCCAGGTGGGCAGTGCGCCGGGAACCACGGGGGCGGCCGGCTGTGCGCCCGCGGGGTCGGCCTCGGGCTCGGGCGGCGCTTCGCCGAACAGCGGGTGCTGCGGCGCGAGGGCGCGGCCCATGGCCTGCACCGCCTGCCAGTGCGGCGCGGGCGTGCCGAGGGCGGCATGCATGGCCTCGGCGGCCTGGACGAAGGCCTCGGCGTCCCCGTTGTCGTAGTGGTGCCGCAGCAGGGCGAGATGCGCATCGGCATCGTCCGGATCCGCCGCGACCGCCTCCTCCAGCCCAAGGCGCTCGGCATCGTCGGCCGCAGGCGCCTCGGCGGCCTCGGCCGCGGTGTCGAACTGCGCTGCCAGGGCGCTTCGTTCGCGCGGGAGCGCCTCCTCCGGCGCCCGGCGCCGACGCAGCGCGAAGAAGGCGCCGCCGGCGAGCAGCGCCAGGCCGGCCAGGAACCACGGCCAGCGCGGCGCGCCCGGCGGGGGCGCGGGTTCCGCTGCGGCGGGCTGCGCCACCGGGGCGTCCGCAGGTGCGGCGACGACGGGCTCGGCCGGGGCGGCCGGCGCATCGGCGGCCGCGGCGACCGCGGAGCCGGCACCGCCCACGTCGGCGGCGGCTGCCTCGGACGCGGCGGCCTCCTCGTCGGTCGGCGCGACGGCCTCGGCCAGCTCCGCCTCCATGTCCCCGGCGGTCTCGCCGTCGAGTTCGCGCAGGCGCTCCTGCAGCGCGGCCAAGCGGCTGTTCTGCAGTTCGAGCAGGCGCTGCTGGTTCTCGCGCTGGGATTCGAGATCGGAGACGCGGGCGCGGAGTTCCGCGCTCTCGGCCTCGCGCGCGGCGAGATCCTCACGCGCGCGGATGAGCTCGGCGCGCAGCTCGCTGCCGGTCCCGCCGGCGGTGGCGCCGGTCTGGCCGCTGGCGCTGCCGCTGTCGTCGCCCGAGGCGGGCACGATCTCCAGGCGTGCGCCGTCCGCGCGCGCGGAGGCCAGCGCGGTCTCGGCCTCGTCGACCTCGACCAGCTCCGGCGCGGCCGGCTGCGGCACCGGCGCGATGCGCTGCTGCCACGTCTCGGTGTGCTGGCGCACCAGCGCGTCGGCCTCGCTGCGGCCGAGCCGGTCGAGTTCCTGGCGCTCCGGAACGCGCAGCACCGCGCCGCGCTTGATCAGGTGGATGTTGCCGTCGATGAAGGCGTCGGGATTGGCGTTGTGCAGCGCCATCATCATCTGGTTGAGCGACACGCCCGGCGGGCGCACGTCGCTCGCGATCTGCGACAGCGTCTGCCCGGCGGCCACCGGCCCGAACTGGCCGACGATGACGCCGGGATCCGCCGCGGGCGCCGGCGCAGGTGCGGCCGGGCGCGGCGGCGGGGCGGTGGCGGGCTGCGCGTCCGGAGCGGACGGCGCCGGGCGGGCGACCGTACCCTGGGTGGAGGGCGCGGCGGCGACCGGCGCCTGCGTCGCCGGGCGCAGCACCGCCGGGGCGATGTAGGGCGGGTCCAGCAGCGCGGTGAACTCGCGCATCATCCGGCCGCTCCCCCAGTCGACCTCCAGCAGGAAACTCAGGAACGGCTCGTTGACCGGGCCGTTGGTGGTGACGCGGATCACCGGCTGGCCGCGGTCCCCGTCCACGACCTCGAAGGAGAGATTGGCCGCGAGCCGCGACGGGCGCTCCAGCCCCACCCGCTCGAAGGCGTCGGGCGACGCCAGGCGCACCCGCAGGCTCTCGACCTCGCCCGGCGCGGCGGCCACGATCGGGATCTCCGCCAGGAAGGGCTGGTCGAGGCCGGACTTCACCTGGATCTGGCCCAGGCCGAGGGCCTGCGCCTGCGATGCCGCGAGGGCGAGCGCGAGCCCGAGGGCAAGCGTGGATTGTTTGCGTATCACTTTATGTTTCTCCCCCAGGATGCGGCCGCAGAAGGCATTCGACCCATCGTGGCGCGATGGCGACTATATGCTCAGGCGCGCTCCGCCACCACCAGTTCGGCCAGTTGCACGGCGTTGAGCGCCGCACCCTTGCGGATGTTGTCGGCCACCACCCAGAGGTCGAGCCCGCGCGGATGCGAGATGTCCTCGCGGATGCGGCCGACGTAGACCGGGTCCTTGCCGGAGGCGTGGGTGACGGCGGTCGGATAGCCGCCGTCGGCGCGGCTGTCCACCACCTCGACCCCCGGCGCCTGCTCCAGCAGCGCGCGCGCCTCGGCCGCGGTGATCTTGGCGCGGGTCTCGATGTGCACCGCCTCGGAGTGCCCGTAGAACACCGGCACCCGCGCCACCGTCGCGTTCACCATGATGCCGTCGTCGCCGAGGATCTTGCGGGTCTCGTGGACCAGCTTCATCTCCTCGGTGGTGTAGCCGTTCTCGGTGAAGTCGCCGCCGTGGGGGATGACGTTGAAGGCGATCTGCACCGGGTACACCTCGCTCTCCACCTCCTGGAAGCTCAGCAGCGCCGCGGTCTGCTTGCCCAGTTCCTCGAGCGCGCGCCGGCCGGTGCCGGAGACCGACTGGTAGGTGGCGATGTTGATGCGCTCGATGCCGACGCTGCGGTGGATCGGCGCGAGCACCGCCATCAGCTGCATGGTCGAGCAGTTGGGGTTGGCGATGATGCCGCGCGGCCGCACGCGGGCGGCCTCCGGGTTGACCTCGGACACCACCAGCGGGACGTCGGCGTCGCCCCGGAAGGCCGAGGAGTTGTCGATCACCACGGCGCCCGCCGCGGCGAACTTCGGCGCGTACGCCTTCGAGACCGAGCCGCCGGCGGAGAACAGCGCCACGTCGATGCCGGCCGGGTCGAAGGTCTCCAGGTCCTGCACGACCAGCTCGCGGCTGCCGTAGCGCACTTTCTCGCCGGCCGAGCGCGCGCTGGCGAGCAACACGAGGTCGGCGACGGGGAAGTCGCGCTCGGCGAGGATGGAGAGCAGGGTCTCGCCGACAGCGCCGGTAGCACCGACGATGGCGACGTTGAAGCGTGCAGTGGACATGGGAACTCGCAGGAGGTGGGATCTGGGGAATGGGTAACGGGGAACCGCCAATCTTCGCGCGCCGCGGTCTGGCGGACCAGCACCGGGTGGAACGCCCGGCGTGCGCTCAGCCCAGGCCGGGCGGCACCCGGGGCGACACCGGGCCGACGTCCCCGCACTGCGCGCGGTGGCGCAGCGCCTGGTCCATCAGCACCAGGGCGGTCATGGCTTCGACGATGGGCGTGGCGCGGATGCCGACGCAGGGGTCGTGGCGGCCGGTGGTCACCACCTCCACCGCCTGGCCGGCGACGTCCAGGCCGCGGCCGGGCAGGCGCAGGCTGGACGTCGGCTTGAAGGCGACCCGCGCGCGCACCGCCTGGCCGCTGCTGATGCCGCCGAGGATGCCGCCGGCGTGGTTGCTCAGGAAGCCGTCGGCGGTGAACTCGTCGCGGTGCTCGGTGCCGCGCTGCGCGACCGCGTCGAAGCCGTCGCCGATGGCGACGCCCTTGACCGCGTTGATCGACATCAGCGCCGCGGCCAGCTCGGCGTCGAGCTTGCCGTAGACCGGCTCGCCCCAGCCCGGCGGCACGTTCTCGGCCACCACGCTGACCTCGGCGCCCACCGAATCGCCGGACTTGCGCAGCGCGTCCATGTAGGCCTCGAGCGCGGGCACCTGCGCCGGGTCGGGCCAGAAGAAGGGATTGGCCTCGACCGCGTCGAAATCGACCTCGGCCGGCGGGACCGCCGCGCGGTGCTCGCCCAGCTGCGACAGCCACCCGCGGACCCGCACGCCGTGCCGCTCGGCCAGCCACTTCCTGGCGATGACGCCCGCGGCGACGCGCATGGTCGTCTCGCGCGCCGAGCTGCGGCCACCGCCGCGCGGATCGCGGATGCCGTACTTCTGCCAGTAGGTGTAGTCGGCGTGCGCCGGGCGGAACTGCGCGGCGATGGCCGCGTAGTCGCGGCTGCGCTGATCGGTGTTGCGGATCAGCAGGGCGATCGGCGTGCCGGTGGTGCGGCCCTCGTACACGCCCGAGAGGATCTCGACCTGGTCCGCCTCGCGGCGCTGCGAGGTGTGCCGCGTGCGCCCGGTGGCGCGGCGCGCGAGGTCGTGGGCGAAATCCTCCGGCGCCAGCGCCAGCCCCGGCGGGCAACCGTCCACGACGCAGCCGATGGCCGGGCCGTGCGACTCGCCGAAGGTGGTCACGGCGAACAGCGTGCCGAAGGTGTTGCCGGCCATCAGGGCGCCTCCCCCCCGGCCGTCCGCTGCCGACGTCGGCGCGCGCCGCGGCTCACGGCCCGCGCGCGTCCGCGAGCGCGCGGATGCGCGCGTGGTGCTGGACCAGGTCGGCGCGATCGATGGCGAACACGCCCATCTGGCCGACGCGGAACTCGATCCAGGCGAAGGGCACGTCCGGCAGCAGTGCGACCAGGTCCTCCTCGCTCTCGCCCACCTCGCAGATCAGCAGCCCCTGCTCGGTCAGGTGCCCGGGCGCGTCGCGCAGGATGCGCAGGGCGAGGTCGAGGCCGTCGTCCCCCGCGCGCAGGCCGAGCTCCGGCTCGTGCGCGTACTCCGGCGGCAGCGCGTCGGTCTGCGCATTGGTGACGTAGGGCGGGTTGGTGACGATGAGGTCGAAGGTCTCGCCGGCCAGCGCCGAGAACAGGTCGGACTTCAGCAGGCGCACGTTCCTGGCGTGCAGCCGCTCGCGGTTCTCCGCCGCCAGGGCCAGCGCCTCGTCGCTGATGTCGACCCCGGTGACCTCCCAGTGCGGGTTGTAGTGCGCCATGGCGATGGCGATGCAGCCCGAGCCGGTGCACACGTCGAGGGCGCGGGCCACCGGGCGCCCGGCGAGCCAGGGCTCGAAACCGGCCTCGATCTGCTCGGCGATGGGCGAGCGCGGCACCAGCGCGCGCGGATCGGACTTGAAGCTCAGGCCCGCGAACCACGCCTCGCCGGTGAGGTAGCAGGCCGGCACGCGCTCGCGGACGCGGCGCTCGAACAGGGCGAGGATGGCCGCCTTCTCGTCGGCGGTCAGGCGCGCCTGCCCGTAGGCCGGGCCGATGTCGTGCGGCAGGTGCAGGGCATGCAGGACGAGCTGGGTGGCCTCGTCCAGTGCATTGTCGTGGCCGTGCCCGAAGGTCAGGCCGGCGGCGTTGAAGCGGCTTGCGCCGTAGCGGATGAAATCGATCAGGGTCGCGAGTTCGGCGGTCATCGGGCACGGCAGGGCGCGGACGGCCGGGAAGTATAGGCGCCACGGAGCGCGCCGGCAGGCTCCGACTATACTTCGCGGTTCCCCCGCGACCGGCAGTTCCGCGATGTTCAACCGCACCACCCTCATCGTCCTCGTCGCGGCGCTCGCCGCCGGCCTCGGGCTGTGGCTGGCCCAGCGCAGCGCCGGGCCCGCGCTGCCCGAGCTCGAGACCGTCCGCCTGTTCCCGCAGGCGCGCGCCCTGCCGCCGTTCGCGCTCGACCGGGGCGAGGACGCGCCGCCGCTCACCAATGCCGACCTGCAGGGCCGCTGGAGCCTGGTGTTCATCGGCTTCACGCACTGCCCGGACGTGTGCCCGACCACCCTCGCCCAGCTGGCCCAGGCCCAGCGCGCCTGGCGCGACATGCCGGAAGAAACCCGGCCGCAGGTGGTCTTCGTCTCGGTCGATCCCGAGCGCGACAGCCCCGCGCGCACCGTGGAGTACGCCCGCTACTTCGATCCCGACACCCTGGCCGCGACCTCCGACCCGGACGCGCTGCGCGAGTTCGTGCAGTCCCTGGGCATGGTGTTCATGAAGGTGCCGGTCGACGGCGGCGCCGAGGGCGACTACACCATCGACCACTCCTCGACGCTCTCGGTGATCGACCCGCAGGGCCGCATGACCGGCCTGGTGCGCCCGGAGCCGCCGGACGGTCCCGGCAGCGGCACGCCGGCGTTCGACCCGCAGGCGATCGCGCGCGACATGCGCGTGCTGGCGGGGATGACCGGCCCATGAGTCCGGCCGTCCTGCTGCAGTACCTGCTCCCGCACCGCCTGCTCTCCAGCCTGGCCTACCGCGTGGCGCGCGCGCGCTGGGCGCCGCTGAAGAACTGGCTGATCAGGACGGTCGTGCGCAGGTTCGAGGTCGACATGTCGGACTTCGCGGAACCCGACCCCACCGCGCACCCGACCTTCAACGCCTTCTTCACCCGCGCCCTGCGGCCCGGCGTGCGCAGCGACGACCCCGACCCGCGCGCGCTGGTGATGCCCTGCGACGGCCGCATCAGCCAGCTCGGGCCCATCGAGGACGGACGCATCTTCCAGGCCAAGGGCCAGTCCTACACCGCGGCCGAACTGCTGGGCGACGCGGCGGCCGCCGCCCCGTTCGCGCAGGGCAGCTTCGCCACCATCTACCTGGCGCCGCGCGACTACCACCGCGTGCACATGCCGTTCGGCGGCACCCTGCGGGAGACCGTGCACGTGCCCGGCCGCATCTTCAGCGTGGCCCCGTTCGCGGTGCGCGCGATCCCGCGGCTGTTCGCGCGCAACGAACGGCTGGTCTGCCACTTCGACACCGACTTCGGCCCCATGGCCGTGGTGATGGTGGGTGCCATCCTCGTCTCCGGCGTGGAGACCGTCTGGAGCGGCGAGGAAATCCCCGCCTACGCCCACCGCATCGAGCGCCGCGACTGGCGCGGCCAGAACATCTCCCTCGCCCGCTTCGCCGAGATGGCGCGCTTCAACTACGGCTCGACCGTGATCCTGCTGGTCCCCCCGGGCGTGGCCCTGGACCCGGCCTGGCAGCCGGAACAGGCCGTGCGGCTGGGGCAGCGGTTGGGGGTGGTGGGAGGATGAAGCGGGCGCGGCCTTGGGCTTTCGGGCTTTCGGGCTTTCGGGCTTAGGGCTTAGGGCTTAGGGCTTAGGGCCGGGGAGGATGCGGGAGCCCTCATACCCAGTGCCCAGTGCCCTCTGCCCGTGCCCCGTGCCCCGTGCCCCGTGCCCCGTGCCCCGTGCCCCGTGCCCCCATCACATGGTATGCGTCGGCTTGTCCCCGCCCAGGGTGCCGGCCAGCAGGGTCTCGATCTTGCCGCGGACGCCTTCGCCCTCGGGGGAGTCGGCGAACTGCACGCCGATGCCTGCGGTGCGGTGGCCCTGGGCGCCGGGCGGGGTGATCCAGATTACCTTGCCGGCCACGCCCATGCGCTCCTTCTCGTCCATCAGCGAGAGCATCACGAACACCTCGTCGCCGAGCGCGTAGCGCTTCGGCGTGGGCACGAAGATGCCGCCGCCCTTCACGAAGGGCATGTAGGCGTTGTACAGCGCCGCCTTGTCCTTGATCGCCAGCGACAGGATGCCCTGTCGCGCGCCGCCTGCCGCACCGACCATCGCGTTCATCTCCTCGTGCGCGCCGCGCCCGTTGCGGGCGCGCAGGCGCTTCTCCATTGCTGCAGCAGGTCCGCCACCGCCAGGTCCGCGCGCACCGTGGTGCGCAGCAGGTCGCGGGTGCGGTTGGCCGCGTCGAACCAGGCCGAGAGCTTCCGGAAGTCGTCGCAGGCGGTCAAGCCGCCCGGACGCGGCGGCTCCGCCCCGGAGAGCGCGCCCGCGCGTTCCAGGGCCAGATCGGCGGCGAAGCGCAGGCGCAGCGCGGCGTCCTCGTCCGCCACCCATCGCGCGGCGGTGTCGATGGCGCCGTGGCGTCCCGCGGCAAGCGCCTCGAGGTCCTCGCACACCTGCGCGCGCAACGCCAGCGCGCCCTGCGCGATCCAGTCCTCGGCGAGGCCGGGATGGCCGCGTGCCGCGTCCAGCGCCGCCTCGGCGTCGCGCGGCGCGCGCGCCTGCAGCCAGGCCAGCGCCTCGGCGCGCGGCGGCAGGCGGAACTCGATCGACTGGCAGCGGCTGCGGATGGTCGCCGGCAGGCGCGCCGGACGCGCGCCCACCAGCAGCAGGTAGCGGTCCTGCGCCGGCTCCTCCAGCGTCTTGAGCAGGGCGTTGGCCGCGGCGGTGTTGAGGGTGTCGGCCGGATCGATGAGCGCGACCTGGGCGCCGCCGAACTGCGAGGTCAGCGCGAACCACTCGCCCAGCCGCCGGATCTGGTCGATCACGATCTCGCTGCGCAGCTTGTCGGTGTTCTCGTTGACCTCCAGGGTGACCAGCCGGAAGTCGGGATGGGTCCCCGAGGCGCGCAGGCGGCAGCCGCGGCATGCGCCGCAGGCCGGCTGGGCGCCGCTCGTGCCGGTGCACAGCAGGCGCGCCGCCAGCGCCTCGGCGACCGCGCGCTTGCCCAGGCGCTCGGGGCCGCGCAGCAGGGTGGCATGGCCCAGCCGGCCGTGGGCGAGCGCATCGAGCGCACCGTCGAGCGCGCGCGACTGCCAGGGCGCGAAGGCGCTCACGTCCATGCCTGGGCCTCCAGCCAGGCGCGCACCTGCGCTTCCACCGCGGCGACCACCTCGGCCTGCGGGAGGCCGGCGTCGATCACGCGAAAGCGTGCGGGCTCGGCGGCTGCGCGGGCGAGATAGGTCGCGCGCACGCGTTCGAAGAAGGTCTCCTGTTCGCGCTCGATGCGGTCCGGCGCGCCGCCGCGGCCGCGCGCACGCGCGAGGCCCTCGCCGACGCCGACGTCGAGCAGCAGGGTCAGGTCGGGGCGCACGCCGGCCGCCCAGCGTTCGAGTTCGGCGATGCGCGCGGCGTCGATGCCGCGCCCGCCGCCCTGGTAGGCGAAGCTGGCGTCGGTGAAGCGGTCGCTGAGCACGATGGCGCCGCGCGCCAGCGCCGGCAGCACCCGCTCGCGCACGTGCTGCGCGCGGGCGGCGAAGGCGAGCAGCAGCTCGGCCTCCGGCACCAGCGCGTGCTCGGGGCTCAGCATCAGCGCGCGGATCGCCTCGGCCGCAGGCGTGCCGCCCGGCTCGCGGGTGGCGACGACCTCGCGCCCCGTCGCGGCCAGCGCGGCCTGCACGGCGGCCATCACCGTGGACTTGCCGGCGCCCTCCCCGCCCTCGATGGTGACCAGCCTGCCGCCTGCGCTCACGGGCAGCCCCCGCGCCGGTAGCAGGCGACCGCGCGGTTGTGTTCCTGGAGGGTGCGCGAGAACACGTGCCCGCCGCTGCCGTCGCCACGGGCCACGAAGTACAGGGTGTCGCCCGGCGCCGGATTCAGTGCGGCCTCGATGGCGGCACGCCCGGGCATGGCGATCGGGGTCGGCGGCAGGCCCGGGCGGGTGTAGGTGTTGTACGGCGTGTCGGTGGTCAGGTGGCTGCGCAGGATCACGCCGCGGTAGGCGCTGCCGACGCCGTAGATGACCGTGGGATCGGTCTGCAGCAGCATGCCGCGCTGCAGCCGCCGCGCGAACACGCCGGCGATCTCCCCGCGCTCCTCGGGAACGCCGGTTTCCTTCTCGATGATCGAGGCGAGGATCAGGGCCTCGTACGGGGTGGCGACCGGCGCGTCGTCGGCCCGCTCCGCCCACAGCGCCTCGAGCGTGGCCTCCATGGCGTCGAAGGCGCGGGCGAGGATCTGCAGGTCCGTGGTGCCCCGGGTGTAGGAATAGGTCTCGGGCAGGAAGCGGCCTTCCGGGTGCGCGTCGGGATGGCCGAGTTCCGCCATCAGCTCGGCGTCGGACAGGTCCCGGCTGCGGTGATCGACCGCCTCCGCTTCCGCCAGCGCGGCGCGGAGCTGGCGGATGTTCCAGCCCTCGACGATGGTGAAGCGGCGCTGCACCACGCGCCCGGCGGCCATCCGCAGGAGCAGCTCGCGCGGAGTCAGATTCGGGTCCAGGGCGTATTCGCCGGCCTTGATCCGACCGCGTGCCCCCGTCTCCAGCGCCAGCGCCTTCCAGTGCAGCTCGTGGCCGGCGGTGACGCCCTCGGCGCGCAGGCGCCGGAGCACCGCGGCGAAGCCGTCGCCGCGCTCGATGACGACCGAGGTCGCCGCGCTGCCCTCGGGCAGCACCGGCGCGTCCGCGAAGGCGCGGTAGCCCACGTAGAGCACGGCACCCGCGGCGGCCGCGGCGAGGACGAGGAGCGCCATCAGCCAGACGAAGGCGCGAAGGACGGGACGGCGTTTCGGAGTGGCGTCGGCCAAGGTCGGGTCCATCAGTCAGCGAAGACCGGCGCGCGGGCGCCGGCCGCACAGGATACAGGGCGTCCGCACCGGGTCGGAGGCCGGGAGGCGCCGCGCCGCGGCGGCATGCGGCACGCCGCCTTCTCCGGCGCGCGCTAGCCGAAATCCCCCAGCGCGCGCAGCATTCCGCGCGCCTTGGCGCGGGTCTCCGCCAGCTCGCGCTCCGGGTCCGAGTCGACCACGATCCCCGCTCCGGCGCGGAACGCGATGCCGTCGTCCTCGACCCAGGCGCTGCGGATGAGGATGTTGAGGTCCATGTCGCCGTCGCGGTTGAGCCAGCCGAGCGCGCCGGTATAGGCGCCACGCCCCTCCTCCTCCAGCTCGGCCACGATCTGCATGCAGCGCACCTTGGGGCAGCCGGTGATGGTCCCGCCGGGAAAGACCGCCGCGATGGCCTGCCCCGGCGTCACGCCGTCGCGCAGGGTGCCGCGCACGTTGCTGACGATGTGGTGCACGTGCGCGTAGCTCTCGATGCCCATCAGTTCGTCCACCTCCACGCTGCCCGGGGTGCAGACGCGGCCCAGGTCGTTGCGTTCGAGGTCGATGAGCATCACGTGCTCGGCCCGCTCCTTGGGATGCCCGACGAGTTCGCGGATGCGCGCCTCGACGTCGTCGCCGTCCACGCGGGCGCGGGTACCGGCGATGGGGCGGGTCTGCACCTCTGCGCCCCGCACCGAGACGAGGCGCTCCGGCGAGGAACTCGCCAGCGCCCAGTCCTCGCCGTACAGCAGGCCGGCGAACGGGGCGGGGTTGGCGCTGCGCAGACGCCGGTAGAAGGCGGCAGGATCGGGCGCGGCCGCGAAGCGCGCGCGCCAGGCGCGCGACAGGTTCACCTGGAACACGTCGCCGGCCTCCAGGTAGCCGAGCACGCGGCGCACCGCATCGAGATAGCGCCCGGGCGGGTCCTCCTCGACCGCGACCGGGGGCTGCCAGGCCTCGGCGCCGGACGCCTCGAGCGCGGCCGCGGCATCCCCGGCAAGCCGGTCGAGCAGGACCTGCGCATCCGGATGGTCGGCCTCGGCGACGGCGAACACCTCGCCGCTGGCCCGGTCGCGCAGGACCGCGGACGGGCAGCGGAGCGCGAGCGCGACCGGCAGACGACCCGCGGCCGGCGGAAGCGGCGCGAGCACCGGCTCGACCTCGGCGGCCAGCTCGTAGGAGAGGAACAGCCCCCAGCCGCCGCGGAACGGCAGCGGCGAGGCGTCGCGCGCGCGGCGGTCGCGCCGCCACAGCGCGTCGAGGGTGGCAAGGAAGCCGTCCGGACAGGCCTCGACGGCACCGTCCACGCGGTGCAGCCGGGTGCGGCCGCGCGCGTCGCGCTCCAGGCGCTCGCCGTCGCAGGCGAGCAGCATGTCCCAGCGCGGGACGAGGCGCTGCGCCCCGGCGTCGGCCGTGCCCAGCGGCGTGGCCGCGGACTCCAGCAGCACGCGGTAGCGGCCGCGGTCGCGCCGCTGCAGCGCGAGCAGGTCGGTCTCCGGCGGCAGGGGGCGGACCAGGATCACGGCATCCTCCGCCGCGCAGGGCGCGGCGGCCTCCCCACCCGGCGGACGCGCCTCAGACGCGCCGGAACACGAGGGTGGCGTTGGTGCCACCGAAACCGAAGCCGTTGGACACGGCGACGTCGATCTTCTTCTCGCGCGCGACGTTGGGCACGTAGTCGAGATCGCAGCCTTCGCCCGGGTTCTCGAGGTTGATGGTCGGCGGGATCGCGCCCTCGTGGATGGCGAGGATCGAGAAGATCGCCTCCACGCCGCCCGCCGCGCCCAGCAGGTGGCCGGTCATCGACTTGGTCGAGCTGACCATCAGCCTGTAGGCGTGGTCGCCGAAGGCGCGCTTCATCGCGTGCGTCTCGGCCAGGTCGCCCAGCGGCGTCGAGGTGCCGTGCGCGTTGAGGTACTCGACCTGCTCCGGGTTGATGCCGGCGTCGTTCATGGCCGCGCGCATGCAGCGCGAGGGGCCCTCGCCGTTCTCGCTGGGGGCGGTCATGTGGAAGGCGTCGGAGCTGGAGCCGAAGCCGGCGAGCTCGGCGTAGATGCGCGCGCCGCGCGCCTTCGCCCGCTCGTACTCCTCGAGCACGAGGATGCCCGCGCCGTCGCCCAGGACGAAGCCGTCGCGATCGCGATCCCACGGGCGCGAGGCGCGCTCCGGCTCGTCGTTGCGGGTGGACATGGCCTTCATCGCGCAGAAGCCGCCCATCGAGGTCGGCGAGGAGCCGAACTCGCAGCCGCCGGCGATCATGACGTCGGCGTCGCCGTACTGGATCATGCGCATCGCCGTGCCGATGCTGTGGTTGGCGGTGGCGCAGGCCGAGACCGCGGAGAAGTTCGGGCCCTTGATGCCCTTCATGATGCAGAGCTGCCCCGACACCATGTTGATGATGGTCGACGGCACGTAGAACGGCGAGATCTTGCGCGGGCCGCCCTGAAGGAACTTCTCGGTCGTCTCCTCGATGCCGGCGATGCCGCCGATGCCCGAACCGATCAGCACGCCGATGCGCTCGGCGCTCTGCTCGTCGACGACCAGGCCCGCGTCCTCCATGGCCATCGAGGCCGCGGCGACGCCGTAGTGCACGAAGGGGTCCATCTTCTTGACGTCCTTCGGCGGGATCCAGCGCGTGGGATCGAAGTCGCGCACCTCGCCGCAGATGCGGGTCGGGAAGGCGCTGGCGTCGAAGCGGGTGACCGGGCCGATGCCGGAGCGCCCGTTGCGGATGCTGTCCCACGCGGTGCCGAGGTCGTTGCCGACCGGCGAGACGATGCCCATGCCCGAGATGACGACGCGACGCTTGCTCATGACAGCCCCTCTGGAAATTGCTGCGGGCGCGCGGCGGCGCGCACCGAAACGCGCAGGGCCGCAAACGCGGCCCCGCCTGTGCTCCCCGGAGGGAGCGATGTTTCCCGCCCGGGCCGCGGCCCGGGCAGCCGGCTCACGCCTTGACGTGCGCCTTGATGTAATCGATCGCCTGCTGGACCGAGGTGATCTTCTCGGCCTCTTCGTCCGGGATCTCGCACTCGAACTCTTCCTCGAGGGCCATCACCAGTTCGACGGTGTCGAGCGAGTCGGCGCCGAGGTCGTCGACGAACGAAGCGTTCGCGGTGACTTCCTCTTCCTTCACGCCAAGCTGTTCGACGACGATCTTCTTGACGCGTTCTTCGATGCTGCTCATTGGTTCGAGACTCCAGGGTGCAAACGGGGCGCATTGTAGAGGAAAGCCGCGTTGACGGTAGTCTGCGGCACGGACCTGCCCGGGCGCCGGCCGGGGGTCCGCTCGACGTACGATTTCACGGAAACGGGTACAGGAGGCGACCGCGCCTCCGGCACGCTCAGGGCATGTACATGCCGCCGTTGACGTGCAGGGTCTCGCCGGTGATGTAGGCGGCGGCGGGACCGGCCAGGAAGGCCACGGCGCGGGCGATGTCCTCCGGCGCCCCCAGCCTGCCCAGGGCGATCTGGCCCAGCAGCGCCTCGCGCTGGGCTTCCGGCAGCGCGCGGGTCATGTCGGTGTCGATGAAGCCCGGCGCCACGGTGTTGACCGTGACCCCGCGGCTGCCGATCTCCTTCGCCAGCGACTTCGAGAACGCGATGATGCCGGCCTTGGCCGCCGCGTAGTTCGCCTGCCCGGGATTGCCCACGAGGCCGATCACCGAGGCGATGTTGACGATGCGGCCCTTGCGCGCCTTCATCATGCCGCGTATCACCGCCTTCGAGGTGCGGAACACGCTCGACAGGTTGGTGTCGAGGATGGCCTGCCAGTCCTCGTCCTTCATGCGCATGAGCAGGTTGTCGCGGGTGATGCCGGCGTTGTTGACCAGGATCGAGACCGGGCCGAACTCCTTGGCGACGGACTCGACCAGCGCCTCGATGGCGGCGCCGTCGGTGACGTCCAGCACCCGGCCCGCGCCGCCCTGCGCGGCGAGCCGCTCGCCGATCGCCACCGCGCCGCCCTCGCTGGTCGCGGTGCCGATGACGGTCGCGCCCTGCGCGGCGAGCTCGGCGGCGATGGCCGCGCCGATGCCGCGGCTGGCGCCGGTGACCAGGGCGATCTCGCCGGAAAGGACCTGTGTGTTCATCCAGTGCTCTCGTTGGCGCGCCGCCGGCGCGCGGTGGAAAGGAATCAGCGCCAGTCGGCCAGCGCGGCGTCGAGATCGGCGGCCGTGCCGAGGGAACGCGCCTCGACGCCCTTGTCGATGCGCTTGACCAGGCCCGCCAGGACCTTGCCCGGCCCGCACTCGGCGATGCGCGTGGCGCCGCCGGCCGCCAGTGCCTGGACGCACTCGGTCCAGCGCACCGGCAGGTACAGCTGGCGCACCAGCGCCTCGCGGATCTGCGCCACGTCCGTGGCGACCGCGGCGTCGGCGTTCTGCACCACCGGGATCGTCGGCGCGGACCACGCCAGCCCGTCCATCGCGGCGGCCAGCCGATCGGCCGCCTGCCGCATCAGTGGCGTGTGCGACGGCACGCTGACGGCCAGCTTCACCGCCTTGCGCACGCCGCGGCCGGCCAGGGTGGCGAGCGCCGCGTCGACGGCGATGGCATGCCCGCCGATGACGATCTGGCCCGGGGAATTGAAGTTGGCCGGCACCACGATCGAGCTTTCGTCGGTGGAGACCTCGGTGCAGACCTGCGCGACCAGCGCATCGTCGGCACCGAGCACGGCGGCCATGCCGCCGGTGCCTTCGGGCACGGCTTCCTGCATCAGGCGGCCGCGCTCGCGCACCAGGCGCGCCGCGTCGCCCAGCCCCAGCACGCCTGCGGCGACCAGGGCGGCGTACTCGCCGAGGCTGTGGCCGGCGAGACGCGCCGGACGCGCACCACCCGCCGCCAGCCAGGCGCGCCAGACCGCGACCCCCGCGGCCAGCAGCGCCGGCTGGGTGAACTCGGTGCGGTTGAGCTCGGCCTCGGGCCCCTGCTGCGCCAGCGCCCACAGATCGACGCCCGCGCCCTCCGACGCCTCCGCGAAGGTCTCGCCCACGACCGGATGTGCGGCGGCGAGATCGGCGAGCATCCCCACGGACTGGGAACCCTGGCCGGGGAAGACGAAGGCGAGGTTGGAGGCGACGGAATCGGACATCGGCACGCTGCAGGACTGCGGAGCCGACCATGATACGGGAGCCGCGCGCGGAAGCGTCTGTACCGGCGCGTAGGGTGATCTCCGGGCCGCTGCGACGCGCTTTCGCCGCCGTCGGGGAACGGGCTTCCGCCGCGACCAGCCGGCGCTCCGGAAGGGAGCGCCCGTCGCGGTCGAGGCCGGGACGGCGGAGGCAGCCCACGATCGGGCGCAGGAGCGCGCGCCCCGGCGCGCGCCGGAGACCTAGTCGACGAGTTGCATGAGCAGGGACAGCGCCTCGATGTCGCCGTCGTGCAGGTAGTCCGCCAGCAGGGCGACCAGGATCAGCGGCACCGGCAGCGCATGCAGCGCGCGCCGGAGGCCCCGCACCGCCGCCCCGAGGCCTCCGGCGCGCCGGCCGAGCCAGCGCGTGGCGGACTCGACAAAGGCCAGCCGCCCTGCGGCGGCGCTGACGCTCGCCCGCACCGCGTCGGACTCGTGCCGCAGCGCATCGCCGATGCTGGCGGCGAAGGCGTCCGCGCCGCCCGGCACGTGGCGCACGACGCCGGAGGCGAACAGCAGCCAGTCGCGCGTCTGCGCGTCGTGCAGGGACATCACTTCGCGCGGGTCCTCCTCGAAGTCGAGGAAGCCGATGCGGCCCTCGGCGTCGATGGTCAGGTTGCGGGCCACCGGCTGCCCCAGGTAGGCGCCCGCGGCATGCGCCTCGGCCAATGCCTGCGCCGCCTGCGCGACCAGCTGCCGGGCGCGCTCGCCGGGCTCGCTGCGCAGGCGCGAGGACAGCGTCTCGCCCATGTCGGACAGGATCAGGAGGGCCTCGCCCTCGCCCACCACCTCGGGCACGTGGACGCCGGCCTCGGCCAGCGCCTGCAGGCGCTCGCGCTCGACCCGCTTGGCCTCCGCGGCGCCGCGGTGCGGCGGCGGACGCAGCGCGGCCACGCCGAGCTTGCGCGCGAGCCAGTCCATCGCCCGCAGGCGACCGGCGCGCGAGCCGCTGCCGTAGCGCTTGACCCAGACCGCGCGGCCGCCGAAGTCGGCCCGCTCGACGGTGGACGGTGTCGAGGACATGTGAAGCTTCCGCAGGGAGGTGCCGCTTAGTAGCGCAGCAGCGCCGAACCCCAGGTGAAGCCGCCGCCGAAGGCTTCCAGCAGCAGCATCTGGCCGCGCTGCACGCGTCCGGAGCGGATCGCCTCGTCCAGCGCCATCGGCACCGAGGCCGCGGAGGTGTTGCCGTGGCGGTCGACGGTGACGACCACGCGGTCCATCGGCATGTCCAGGCGCTTGGCGGTGGCCTGGATGATGCGCAGGTTGGCCTGGTGCGGGATCAGCCAGTCGATCTCGTGGCGGTCGAGCCCGTGGTGTTCCAGGGTCTCCTCGACCACCGCGTCGAGCGTCTTGACCGCGACCTTGAACACCTCGCTGCCGGCCATCAGCACGCGCACGCCGGCGTTCTTCTCCTCCGGCTTGAAGCCCGCCGACACGCCGACCGGGTTCCAGAGCAGCTCCTTGAAGCCGCCGTCGGCGTGCAGATGGGTGGAGAGGATGCCCGTCTCGGTGTCCGGCTTCAGGACGACGGCGCCGGCGCCGTCGCCGAACAGCACGCAGGTCGAGCGGTCCGACCAGTCGAGCATGCGGGTCAGCGTCTCGGCACCGACCACGAGCACGTTGCCGGCGCCGCCGCGGATGAACTTTTCGCCCACCCCCAGCGCATAGACGAAGCCCGAGCAGGCGGCGTTGACGTCGAAAGCGGCGCAGCCGTTGGCGCCCAGCCGGTGCTGGAGCAGGCAGGCGACCGAGGGAAAGATGAGGTCCGGCGTGGTGGTGCCGACGATGATCGCGTCGAGCTCGGAGGGCGCCACGCCTGCGGCCTCCAGCGCGCGCAGGGCGGCACCGTAGGCGAGGTCGCTGGTGGTCTGGCCTTCGGCCGCCACGTGGCGCTGGCGGATGCCCGTGCGCTCGCGGATCCACTCGTCGCTGGTGTCGACGAACTGCCTGAGGTCGTCGTTGCTCAACACCTTCTCGGGCAGAAAGCTGCCGGTACCGGCGATGCGGGCGTACACCCGACCTGCGTTGGAGTGGGCCATGCCGGCTTCCTGATGAGGCCGGCGCGCCGCCGGCCGGTGAACCGAACCGACGCGGCGCCGTTCACGGGCGCCGCGCGGCCATGCCGTCGCGCGCTGCGCGACGTGCGGAACTTACTCTTCGTCGACCGCCGCGCGCGCGGTGTCGATCACCTTCTTGCCGCGGTAGTAGCCGTCGGCGGTGACGTGGTGGCGGATGTGGGTCTCGCCGCTGGTCGGATCGGTCGACAGCTGCTTGGCGCTCAGCGCGTCGTGCGAACGGCGCATGCCGCGGGTGGACGGGGTCTTGCGGGACTTCTGGACGGCCATGGGAGTTTCTCCGGCTTACTAGCTAATGCTTGCGCTCTTTGAGTACGGACAGCGCGGCAAAAGGATTCGGCCGCTCTTCCTGGTTTTCAGACTGCTGCGGCGCCGGCCATTCCTGCTCGGCCGGCTCCGTCCCCGGCGCCACCGGAACCACCGGTATCGCCAGGATCAACTCGTCCTCGATCAGATCGAGGGGGTTCACCGCTCCGTCCTCGCCGACCAGCACCGGTTCGTACTCCCCGGGAAGCGAGGCCTCCTGGGACTCGGACGCGATCAGGCCGAGGCGCTGGTCGATCCGGACCGGATGCAGGAACCGCTGCAGCGTCCGCTGGCACTCCAGCGGAAGGTCTGCCTCGATATGCAGGTCGAGAGTGGCGATCTTCAGGGCGTCGCGGTCGAAGTCCAGCGTGTAGCGGACTTCGCCCTCGGCATCCGTCAGGCTCTCGCCGAGCCGGCCGAACGCCGACAACGGGAGACGGCCTTCGAAGGAGCGCCTGGCCGCGACCATGCGCCAGACATCCAGCACGGCAGGAAGGGACGCGGACATAAGCGCGAAATGGTATGGCGAGGGGTGGCGGGTGTCAACGAAGCGCGCGCCGCGGCCGGCCGCCGCCACAGCGCGGGTTTACCCTGGCCGGCCGCGCGGGTCAGACTCCGCAGCGTGCCATGCCCGCGGGACGGGATGCGCGCCGTCGGCGTGGGCCCTGTCCCCGCACATGCGCCGCTTCACGTGCACCCCGAAGGGCATGACACGCTCCCGCCTCCCCTGCGACCGATCCGCCGCGTGAAGACCGCCCTGCTCTGCCTGCTGCTTCTCGCCCTCGGCGTCGCGATCCTGGAATGGCGACGCCGGCGGGTGCGCCGCCGTGCCCGCACCCTGACCCGCCTCCTGGACGGCGCCGACGCCGTGGAACGCCTGCTCTACCGCACGCGCGAGCGCATGGGCGCCATGCACGGCGTGCTGGGCCGCGTGCCGGACGACATCGGTGCCGCGGCGCGCGCCTCGCTCGACAGCGAGCAGGCGGTCCAGGATGCGCTCCGGGACGTGCTGCAGCACCGGCTCTGGATCGATCGCCACGGCAGCGAGGCCACCCAGGCCGAACTCGACACGGCGTGCGACGCCATGGAACGCGCACGCAGCCGCATCGGCGACGAGCTCGCCCGCCTGGACCGCGCGGCGGCCGCCCTGACCCGCGCGACCGACGAGGCACTGGAAGCCGCCGCGCGCGAGCCCGCCGCCCTGCGGCGCCGCCAGTAGTCCGGCAGCGCCGCGCGCGGGCCTCGTCCACGCTGCCGGAGGCGCACGGCGGCTTTCCGCGACGCCGGAACGCATCGTTGCCCCGCCGACGCGCGCCGGGAGCCGAAACGCCAAATATCCGGCACGAACCCGGAAAACAGCCCCCGAATATCGAAGAGGCGCCGCGATCACGCCCGCCGAACCGCCATTCGCGCCGAATACCCGTCACCCGTCCTCGGGAATGCGCCTGGAAAGGCGCTGGCGCGCCGGAATCCCGGCATTTCCAAACATATCGATTCCACGGATTCCGTGACGGCGTTCCAATATCCGGACGTTTCCTTCTGGATAATCGAGGCGCCGTCCGCCGGGAGCCCGGCGGCGCGCATCGTTCATCAATCAGGGGATACAACATGAAGGTCTACATCGTGCTTGCCGCCGTCGCGGCATCGCTGGCGCCGTTCGCCACCCGCGCACAGGACGCCACCGCGTCGCTCCAGGTCCAGGCGACCGTCGCCGAGTCCTGCGAGGTCACGACGACGCCGGTCGATTTCGGCTCCGTCAACCTGCTCGCTGCGACGGCGCACGAGGCCACCGGCACCATCTTGGTCACCTGCACCAATGACGCCGCCTACCAGATCGCGCTGGATGCGGGCCAGGGCGCCGACGCGACGGTCACGACCCGCCAGATGACCCGGGACGGCGGCACCGGCACGCTCGCCTACGCGCTGTTCAGCGATGAAGCCCGCGCCACGAACTGGGGCGACACCACCGATACCGTGACCGGCACCGGCACCGGCACGGCGAACACGCACGACGTCTACGCGCAGATTCCCGCCGGTCAGACCAGCGTCGCCGCGGGCAGCTACGCCGACACCGTCACCGTCACGGTGAGCTACTGATGCATCGGCGGGCGTCGACGTCGCCGACCTGGGGCGCGGCGCTGCTGTCGCTGCTGGCGTTCATCGTCCATCCTCCGGCCGCCACGGCCGGAGGATTCCTGGTTTCGCCGACCCTCGCCGAAGTACGCGCGGGCGCGCGGGTCGCCTCGTTCGAGCTGGCCAACCGCGGCGACGCGCCGGTCGCCGTGCAGGTGGATGCGCTGGCATGGTCGCAGGACGGCGAGGATGTCCTGGCTCCCGCCCAGGACCTGGTGATCGCGCCGCGCCGGGTCGAGATCGCGCCGGGCGCCAGCCGCCTGGTCCGGCTCGCACTGAATCCCGATGTCGCCGAGGAGACCGGGGAGCGCGCCTACCGCGTGCGCTTCCGGGAGCTCCCCGGTGCCGGCGCGGCACCGCGCGACGGATTCGGGATCGCCACCCTCGTCGAACACAACGTGCCGCTGTTCTTCAACGTCGGGCGCGCTCCCGACCTGCACCTGCGCGCCTGGCGGGACGAGGCCGGGCGACTGATCCTCGAAGCCGCCAACGCGGGCACCCGCTACGCCCGCCTTGCCGGAATGCGGGTCTGGGACGGGGCCGGGACGCTCGCGTACGAGCACAACGGTCCCCGCTACGTCCTGGCCGCCCGCACCATGCGCTGGACCTTGCCGGACGACGTCCGGATCGGTTCCGGCGAGACCGCCCAGGTGCAGTTCGCGGGCGACAGCGGGAAGCGGACCGTCCTGGTGGAGTAGGTGGCGCGCAGGCGGTCGATCCCCGCGTGGTGCACGCTCCTGTTCGCCACGGCAGCGGCCGGCGCGACCGGCGCCGCGCCGTCCGGGGAACCGCCTCCGGCGCAGGGCGCCGCGCATGCGGACCGCCCGCCGGTGCTCGTGCTGACGCACGCCGGCGAATCCTGGGTACGCCGACGCGACATCGCGCGGCTCGGATTGCCGCAGCCCGACGCGCCCGAACGTGCCCATCACGGCGAACGCTTCGTCCCGCTGCGCACGGTGCCGCAGTTGCGGCTGGACCTCGCCCGGAGCAGGCTCGTCCTGTTCCGCCAGCGCACCGATGCGGCACCTCCGCCTGCACCCGCGCCGGCGGACGACGAACACCTGATCGTGGACGTGTACGTCAACGGCGACCGCCTTCCTGATCCCCAGGTGGTACGCCACACGCCGGACGGGGTGCTGCTCGAGGCCGGCACCGCGCATGCGCTGCGCTTACGACCTCCACAGGGTGGCGACGCCGAGGCCGGGTGGATACCGCTGGCGTCGCTGGTCGGCGACGACTACCGCCTCGCCCCCGAGGAGGCCATCCTGTCGATCGCCGCCGCACCGGAGCGGTTCCAGCGCACCGTGCTGCATGCCCGCCCCCCGGCGGGCGCACCCGCCAGGCGGCGGCACGACATGCCGCCGGTGGCCACGCTTTCCTACGACCTGGGGCACGCCTGGGAGGGGACCGGCGCCCGGCACGCCAGGGGCTGGTTCGATGCAGGGCTCGCCTGGCTGGGCGTCCATTGCCGGAGCCGTCACCTGGCCAGCCGCGGCGAGCGGCCGCTCCGGGCATCGAGCCACTGCGCCACCGACTGGCCGGAGCGCCCGGCGACGCTGACGCTGGGCGACGCCATCAGCGACGGCGGTCCGCTCACCGCGCCGTTGCGCTACGCCGGCATCCGCCTGGGCTCGAACTTCGCCCTCCAGCCGGAGGTGCCCACCTATCCGATGCTCATGTTCGAGGGCAGTGTCGACGAGGCATCGCAGCTCGAACTGTGGTTCCGCAATCAACTCGCCCTGCGCGCGCGACTGCCGCCAGGAGGCTTCGTGGTGGACGGGCTGGCGCCCACGGGCGGACGGGGCGTCCTGCATGCGCTGATGTCGACCGCCGACGGCGTGCATGCGCTCGACACCCCGTTCTACTTCGACACGCGCCTGCTGCGGCCGGGACTGGCCGACTGGAGCATCGACGCGGGCTGGCTGCGCCGGGACTTCGGCGGAGAGGACGACCGCTACGCCGATCCCTTCGCACGGCTCGCGTGGCGGCGCGGACTGACGCCGGAGGTCACCGTGGGGCTGGAGAGCGAGTGGAGCGAAGGCCACGCGCTGCTGGGGGCCGGGACGCGGTTCAAGGTCGGCACGCTCGGCATCGTCGACCTGGACACCGCGGCGGCGCGCTCGGACGCGGGGACGGCATGGGCGCACGGCGCGGCGTACACGTTCCGCGCAGAGCGCTGGAACCTGGGACTGCACCATGTCCGGCGCGGCGACGGCTTCGTTCCGCTCGCGCACGCCCAGGCCCTGGCAGGGCCGCTCTGGCCGCTTCGGCCGGCGCTGCCACAGGAGGAGACACGGGCCCAGGCCGGCGCCCGCCTGGGGCGGCTGTCGGCCTCGCTGGGACTGCTCTCCACGCGCCAGGCCGGCCGCGACCGCCAGCGCTACGCGACCCTCGGCCTCAACCTCTCCCTGCCCGGCAGCTTCCTCGGCCTGACCGCGTTCCGCGCGCTCGACGGCGGCGAGGACGTGGCGATGTTGACCTACACGCTGCCGCTCTCGTCCCGCCATACGCTCTCCGCCTGGACCGGCAGGCCGGCCGGAGGCGGCGGCGTGACCCTGCAACGGAGCCCGGGCGGCGGGCTGGGCTACGGCTACCGCGTGGGCTACCGGGACGTGGGTGGCCGCGGTGAGGCCGCGCTCGGCCTCGATTACCTTGCCGAGCCTGTGCGGACGAGCCTGCAGGTACGCCATTCGGCCTCGGGCTGGGCCGGGGCGCTGGGCGCCGCCGGCACGGTGGTCGCCAGCGGCGACGGGCTGTTCCTGCACGCGGACCGCAGCGACGGCTACGCCCTCGTGGCGCTGCCCGACGCCGGCGTCCGCATCTACCGCGATCGCCACCTGATCGCGGTCACCGACCGCAACGGCCGTGCGCTGGTGCCGGGGCTGCGGCCCTACCAGCGCAACCGCATCGACCTCGACCTCGACGACCTGGCACTGACCACTGCACTGGGGCGGGAATGGGAGGAGGTGGTACCGCAGCGCGGCGAGATCGTGCGGGTCGATTTCGCCGCCCGCAGCGAACGTCCCCTGGACGTCCGGCTGGCCGGACCCGGCGGCGCGCCGCTGCCGCTGGGCGCCACCGTGGTGGCCCTGCCCGGCGGCGAGACGGCATACGTCGGCTACGATGGCGTGGTCTTCTTCGAGGACGCCGGCGCCATCGAACGCATCGAGGCGCACTGGCATGGCGGCGCCTGCGTCGCGACGGTCGGCCGGGCCGCTGCGGTCCCGCCGGCATCCACCCTGACCTGCAGGAGCGAGCATGCGCGCTGATCCCCGCGCCCGGGCGGCAGTCCTCGGGCTCCTCCTCGGCTGCTCCGGCCCGGCGGCGGCCTGCACCGTGGCCACGACGCCGGTCGCATTCGGCAGTATCAATCCGCTCACCCAGCGCACGGCCGACGGCGTGGGCAGCATCCGGATCGCCTGCCCGGAGGCGACCGCGTACACGCTGTCGATCGCCGCATCCTCAGGCGATGCCGGGGCCGCCGGCGCGCGCCGGCTGGGCGACGACGGGCGCGGCATCGACTACCAGCTCTACGCGGACGCCGCACGCCGGCAGGTCTGGGGCGACGGCACGGGAGGCACCTCGACCGCGCACGGCACGGCCGACGCCGCAGGCACGGAACATACCGTGTACGGCCGCGCCTTCCCGCGGCCCGAGACCCGCGCCGGGCACTACAGCGGCACGCTCCTGATCACCATCGCGTACTGAGCGCGGCGACGAGATCCACGCCGCGCGTCCGCGACAGGCGTTCAGTCGCGCCGGTGCGTCCCGGCAGGCCCGGCCTCGCCGCCCTCGACCACGACCACCTGCTCCGGCCAGTCCTCGCTGCTGCCGTCCCTGCCGTGCAGGCGCACGCCGAGGCGGTAGGCGCCGTCCGGCCGCTCGCCGACGTCCACCTCGCCGGCGAAGCCGACGTCCGGGTGCGCAGGGTCGCTGGAGGTCCGCCAGAACTCGGCGACGTGCGGGGCGGCCGCGCCGTAGGCGGCCTCGGCGACCGGCTCGCCGTCGAGCAGGATCTCGACGCGCGCGATGCCGGCGCCGTCCTTGAACGCCCAGCCGGCGACGCCGAAGCGCCGGCCCACGCGTGCGCCGGGCGCCGGTACGTCGATCCAGGCCAGGGCCGGCAGCACGCAGGCCGCCGGCGTCGCCTGTGCGCGCGCCGGCAGCGGGAACAGCAGGAAGCGCTTGCGGCCACCGTCGACGTTCAGCACCTGCGGCGGCACGTCGATGCCGGCGACGGCGCACAGGTGTCCGTACCAGTCGAGGCGCAGGCGCGGCGACTGCGCAGTGTCCTCCACCGCCAGCAGCACCGGGCCCTCGCGGCGGTCGATGGCAGTGACCACGTGGTCCCACAGCGCCAGCTGCGGCGCGCGCCCGTGCTTGTGGTTGAGCGGATGGTCGAGGACCTCGACGCCGCCGTCGCCGCGCGCGAAGCCGAGCTGGGCGGCCAGCATGAAGTTGTCGACCACCAGCCGGGTCTCCGGCGGCAGGCGCTCCAGCGCCGCGTCCACCTCGGCGGCCACGTCGCGCCAGCCGGCGAAGTTGTCGGGATACACGGTGGTGCCCGCCAGGCGCGCGCGCAGCGCCGGGCTCGCCGCCGCGAGCAGGTAGCCCAGCGCCACCGCGAGGCCCAGGCCGGCCACGGCCCAGGTGGCGCGGCGCCAGCCGCGCGGCCAGCGCGCGAGCACCGCAGGGGCCAGGGCCAGCAGGGCCAGCCAGCCGGGCAGCGCCCAGTGGAAGCTCACCCGCTCGGTGTCGGCGAAGAAGCCCAGCACGCCGTAGCCCAGCACCGGAACCGCGCCGGCGCCGAGCAGGTAGGCGTGCAGCGCCTCGCCGCGCCCACGCCATGCGTCGCGCAGCGCCACGACCAGGGCGACGCACAGCAGCGGCGTCACGAAGACCAGCTGCACGAACGGAAACAGCGCGCCGCCGGCGTGCAGGCGCCACGGGTGGCGGTCGACGAGCTGGAAACGCAGCCCGACGTCGCCGTGCTGCAGGTTCCAGGCCAGCAGCGGAATCCAGGCGACCGCGCCGATCGCGACCGCCGTCCACACGCGCGGATCGCGCAGCGCGGCCCGCCCCTCGCGCGAGAGCAGGAGCGCGGTCGCGCCGGCGACCACCACCAGGGCGAAGCGGTAGTGCGCCAGCGCACCGAGGGCCAGCCCGGCGGCGAGCTCGGCGCAGGCCCCGGGGGTCACGCCGCGCAGCAGGCGCGCGCCCGCATCCAGACAGAGCATGGCGGCGAAGGTCATCGGCACGTCCGGCAGCGCCAGCACGCCCAGCGTGCCGGAGAGCGGGAGCAGCAGGGCCAGCGCCCCCGCCCGTGCGCCGGCCGCATCGCCGCCGAGCTGGGCGGCGATGCGCGCGACCAGGAAGGGAATGGCGGCCCCCATCAGCAGGAACGGCCAGCGCACGCCCAGGAGGGTATCGCCGCCGACGGCGGTGCCCAGCCACACCAGCCAGGCAGTGGCGCCCGGCAGGTCGGAATAGGCCCAGGCCGGATGCCGGCTCTCCTGCCAGTAGAAGGCCTCGTCGCCGAACAGGGGCAGGGTCGAGGCGAGCGCGACCTTGGCCGCGAACACCAGCGCGCAGAGCACCAGGAAGGCCCGACCCGCTGCGTCGCGCCGCAGCCCGATGCCGGTCATCGCAGCCCGCCGTGGCCTGCGCCGGCACCCGGCCGCGATGCCTGGCGTACGGGCATGCCGCACGGACCGACGGAACGGCCGGCGCGGGGGCGGACAGACGGGCCGGCCCGATCGGGAGTTGGTCGCAGCATCGATAACACGTTCTAATCCCGATCCATCATCACGCCGGCAGCCCGCATGCACGCACAGGTACGGACCGCAGCCATCCTAACCGACGCCGACCGCGCCGCCCTCGACGCCGCCATCGCACAGGTCAACGGCCTGGTGCTGGGCAAGGCGCGCGAGGTGGATCTCGCCTTCGTCGCCCTGCTGGCCGATGGCCACCTGCTGATCGAGGACCTGCCCGGCCTCGGCAAGACCACCCTCGCCCGCGGGCTGGCGGCGACGCTGGGGCTGGACTTCCAGCGCATGCAGTTCACCGCCGACCTGCTGCCCTCGGACATCCTCGGCGTCTCCATCTACGACCAGGCGACCGGCGCGTTCCGCTTCCACGCCGGGCCGGTGTTCACCCAGCTGCTGCTGGCCGACGAGATCAACCGCGCCCCGCCGCGCACCCAGAGCGCACTGCTGGAGGCGATGGCGGAGTACCAGGTGACGGTCGACGGCATCTCGCACCCGCTGCCGCGCCCGTTCTTCGTGATCGCCACGCAGAACCCGGTCGACCTGTCCGGCACCTTCCCGCTGCCGGACTCGCAGCTCGACCGCTTCCTGCTGCGCCTGCACCTGGGCTATCCGGACGCGGAGGCGGAGCGCGAGATGCTCGCCGGCACCGACCGCCGTGCGCTGATCGCCCAGGCGATGCCGGTGCTCGCGCCCGAGCGGGTGCTGGCGCTGCGCGACGCGGCCGCCGCCATGCCCACGCGCGAGGCCCTGGTCGCCTACGTGCAGGCGCTGCTCGCGCGCAGCCGCACGCAGCCGGGCGTGCGCGTGGGGCTGTCGCCGCGCGCGGGGCTGGCTCTGCTGCGCGCGGCCCGCGCGCGCGCCCTGATCGCCGGGCGCGGCCACGTGCTGCCCGAGGACGTGCAGGCGCTGTTCGTCGAGGTCGCCGCACACCGCCTGGTGCCCGAGGCCGAGACCGACGAGCGCGCGCGCCTGGCGGGCGACATCCTTCAGGCGGTGGCGGTCGACTGAGTGCATGTCATGCACCTAGAGACGCGATGCGTGGCCCGTCGGCGATGCGGAGCCGGTGCCGCAGGGCGCAGCCCCGGCCGGCCGCCAGGGCAGGTCCTGCCCCGCCATGCCACGGACGGCCGACCCGCGGGGAGGCGGCCCGGGCCGCTCCGCCCTCGCCCCGAACCGCATCGCGCGCCCTGAGCCGTGGCGCGCCGCTCCGTTCCCGCGCCGGCCGCCGGCACCGCCGACGGCGTCGAGCGCTTCGGCGACCGCCTCGCGCGGCTGGGCTGGAACCGGCCGCGCGAGGTCGAGCCGCTGCCGCTCCGCCTCGACCGGCGGCGCATCTTCGTGCTGCCCACCGGCTACGGGACCTTCGTCTCGGCGCTGCTGCTGGCCATGCTGGTGGGCGCGCTCAACTACAACAACAACCCGGCGCTGCTGCTCGCCTTCGTGCTGTCGGCGAGCGCGCTGTACGGCCTGGTCCAGGCGCAGCTCACGCTGTCGGGAGTACGCCTGGCCGCGCTGCACGCCGCCCCGGTCCACGCCGGGCAGCCGCTGCAGCTGCGGGTGGACCTCGAGGCCGAGCCTGCGCGACCGCGCCGCGGGCTGGAACTGCTGGTCGGCGGGCGCCGCACCACCTTCTCGATGGCGCCCGGCGAGCGCACCGAGGTCGCGCTCGCGCTCCCCACCGCCGCCCGCGGCTGGTGGTCGCCGGGCCGCGTCCGGCTCTCGACCATCCAACCGTTCGGGCTGGCACGGGCCTGGAGCTGGCTGCGCCCGGACGTGCGCCTGCTCGTCTATCCCGCGCTCGAGAGCAACGCGCCGCCGCTGCCCGAAGGCGACGGCGGGCGTCCGACCCAGCGACGCTCGCCCTTCGGCGACGAGTTCCACCACCTGCGCGAGTACCGTGCCGGCGACCCCACCCGGCGCATCGCCTGGCGGCCCAGCGCCCGCAGCGGACGCCTGCTGGTCCGCGAGCACGAGGAGGTCGCGGGGCGCGAGCTGGTGCTCGACTGGCACGCGCTGGAGGCTCTCCCGCACGAAGCGCGCATCCGGCGCCTGGCGCGCTGGGTGGTCGATGCCGACCGTGCCGGCGCCCGCTACCGACTGCGCCTGCCGCGCGAGACGCTGGGGCCGGCGCACGGGCCGGACCATCGCCACGCCTGCCTGCGCGCGCTCGCGCTGCTGCCGCCCGCATGAGCACGCGCCTGCCGCTCGACGCCCCGACCCGGCGCTGGTGCCTCGCCGCCGCGGCCGCCTGCGCCCTGCCCCTGCTGCGCCTGCTCCCCGCCTGGCTGGCGCTGGTGCTCGCCGGCATCGGCCTGCTGGGCGCGCTCAGCGCCTTCCGATGGCCGTGGCCGTCGTGGCTGCGCCTGATCATGACCCTCGCCGTCGCCGGCGCGGTGTTCTTCGCCTTCGACTTCCGCTTCGGCCGCGACACCGGCTGCGCGCTGCTGATGTCGATGCTCGCGCTCAAGTGCGGCGAGACCGCGCAGCTGCGCGACGGCCGCAGCCTGGTCGGCTTCGGTCTGTTCGCCGCGTTCGCCGCCTTCCTGCAGGACCAGGGCCCGATCACCCTGCTGCTGGCGGTTCCGGCGGCGGTGCTCGCGATGGCGGCGAGCCAGCGGCTGGCCGAGGCCGACGCCGGACTCGACGGCCCGCAGGGCGTGACCCCGCGCCTGCGCGCGGTCGGGCTGGTGATGCTGCTCGCCCTGCCGCTGGCGATGGCGGGCTTCTGGCTGTTCCCGCGCCTGCCCTCGCCGCTGTGGGGCGTGCCGGAGAACGCCATCGCCAAGACCGGCATCGACGACCGCATGGCGCCGGGGGAGTGGATCGACCTGATGGCGGACGACAGCCCCGCGTTCCGGGTGCGCTTCTTCGGCGCACCGCCGCCGTCCGGGCAGATGTACTGGCGGGGGCCGGTGCTGTGGCATTTCGACGGCCGGACGTGGTCGCGCTGGGAGGGCATCGCCTACATGGCCTCGCCCGAGGTCGTGGCCGCGCAGGCGCCGCTGCGCTACGAGATCACCCAGGAGCCCACCGACCGCCGCTTCATGTTCGCGCTCGACCTTCCGCTCGCGGCGCCCGACGGCGGCCGGCTCGGCCTGGACCTCTCGCCCTACGCGGACCGCCCGCTGCGCGACGTCACCCGCTACACGCTCGAATCGGCCGTGCCGGCGCGCTTCGAGGCCACCCTCTCGCGCAGCTCGCGCGACATGGCCCTGCGCCTGCCCGAGGGCTTCAACCCGCGCGCCCTCGAACTCGCGCGACGCTGGCGCGAGGAGGCCGGCGACGACGACCTCGCCGTGATCCAGCGCGCGCTCGACCTCTTCAACCGCGAGTTCACCTACGACCTGGCCGCGCCGCCGCTCGGTCGCGACAGCGTGGACGAATTCCTGTTCTCCACCCGCAGCGGGTTCTGCGAGCACTACAGCTCGGCCTTCGCGGTGCTGATGCGTGCGGCGGGCATCCCGACGCGCGTGGTCACCGGCTACGTCGGCGGCTACCGCAATCCGCTGGGCGACTACTGGCTGGTGCGGCAGTCCGAGGCGCATGCGTGGAACGAGTTCTGGATCGAGGGCCGCGGCTGGGTACGCGCCGATCCGACGGCAGCGGTGGCGCCCGAGCGCATCCTCAACACGGTGGGCGACATGCCGGGCACCGCCGGCGCGGCGCTGCGGCCGGTGTTCGACATGGGCGACTGGCTCCGGCGCGGCTGGAACGACCTGATGCTCGGCTTCAACGCGCAGCGCCAGAGCCTGATCCTGCGGCCGGTCGGCATCGAGCACGCCTCGGCATGGCAGGTGGGACTGGTCTTCGCGACGGTCGCCGGACTGGTCCTGGCGGTGAGCCTGGTGCTGATGCTGCGCGAACGCGGCCGCCCGCGCGATCCCGTGCAGCGCGCATGGCGGCGCTTCGTCGGGCGCTTCGCGCGCGGTCCGGCGGCCAAGGCGGCGCACGAGCCGGCACTGAGCTGGGGCTGGCGCGCCGCGGCCCTGCATCCGGCGGACGCCGACGCGATCCGTGCGCTAAGCGCGCGTTTCGCGGCCTGGCAGTACGCTCCCGCCGAGCCCGACGCCGAAACCGCCCGCAGCCTCGTCCGCGACCTCCGCGCCTTCCGTCCGCGTCGCTGAGCAGCCCGCCGTCCCGAACATCCGGAGCCCGCCATGCCGCGCCGCCTGCTTCTCCTTCCGCTCCTCGCCCTGGCCGCCTGCGCCACGCCGCCGGCGCCGCTCAAGGGAAACTACGCGCCGCTGTCGCCGGAACTCGCGGCGCACCGCGAGGCGGTCGGCGACCTGGTCCGCTGGGGCGGCACCCTGGTGCGCGCGACGCCGGAGCCGGGGCGCACGTGCTTCGAGCTGGTCGGGCGCGAACTCGACGCGCGCGGACGGCCAAGGGAGGTCGACCGCAGCGCGGGCCGCTTCGTCGCCTGCCGCGCCGGGTTCTACGACCCGGAGGTCTTCGCCGAGGGCCGCGCGGTCACGGTGACCGGCCGCATCGATGGCTTCGAGACGCGCCGCGTCGGCGAGTACGACTACCGCCAGCCGCGCGTCGCCGCGGACGTGGTCTACCTGTGGCCGGAACGGCGCGAGGTCGAGGTGATCCACGCGCCCTACCCGTACCGCTACGGCTACTGGTGGTGGTGAGGGCCGGCACGCCGGTTCTCACCCGCCGGCGCCACGTCAGCCCGGCGGCCAGCCCATCTGGCGGCCGCCGAGCAGGTGCAGGTGGATGTGGTAGACGCTCTGCCCGCCGTGCTCGCGGCAGTTCATGACGACGCGGTAGCCGTCCTGCGCGATGCCCTCCCTCCGCGCGAAGGCCGCCGCGGCCAGGAACAGCCGCCCGACCAGCTCCGCGTCCTCCGGCTGGATGTCGTCGATGGTCGCGATCGCCTTCTTCGGCACGAACAGCACGTGGACCGGCGCCTTCGGATCGATGTCGCGGAAGCCGAGGACGTGCTCGTCCTCGTGCACGATGTCGGCGGGAATCTCGCGGCGGATGATGCGGGCGAACAGGGTGTCTTCGGACATGGCGGACCTGGGTGGGGACTGGGCCGCCTAGCCTCGCACAGGCGCGGGCGGCGGTTAACCGTCGCGGCGCGGCCACGACCTTGGTCGCATCCCCGGCGGCCGCCCCACCTGCGAGGATCGACCGCATCTCCTCCGGCGTAACGGCGCGTGCGACCCGACTCCCCGGCCCCTCCCGCTGGCTCCGCCACGCGCCCGCTCGCGCTGCTGGGCATCGCCTTCGTGCTGGTGTGGTGCACGGGCTACATCGCCGGCAAGCACGCCATCGCGCAGGCCGGCCCGATGACCACGCTGCTGCTGCGCCTGGTCCTGGCGGCGCTGGTCTTCGCCGCCGTCGCGGCCGCCGCGCGCACCCTCTGGGGCCCGCCGCGGGCGCTGGCGCACAGCGCGGTGGCCGGTGTGCTGCTGCTCGCGGTGCAGTTCGGCGGCATGTATCTCGGGATGCGGCTCGGCGCCACCGCGGGCGCGGCCGCCCTGGCCACCGGCAGCATGCCGCTGCTGGTCGCGGTGCTCGCGGCCCTCGGCGGGGAGCGCCTCGGCGCCCTGCGCTGGTGCGGGCTCGGCATCGGCCTGGCCGGCGTCCTGCTGGTGGTGGGCGAAGGCCTCGAGGGCGCGACACCGCCGGTGGCGTGGCTGGCGCTGGCGGCCAGCCTGCTCGGCATCGCCGTCGGGACGCTCTACCAGAAGCGCCATGCCTCGTCGATCGACATGCGGGTGGGACTGGCGGTGCAGCATGGCGCCGCCGCCCTGGTCGTGCTGCCGCTCGCGTGGCACGAAGGCTTCGCCGCCACGCCCGGCGCCGCCTTCCTGCTGCCGCTGGCCTGGCTGGTGCTGGTGAACTCGGTCGGCGGCTTCGCCCTGCTGTTCCTGCTGATCCGCCGCGGCGCGGCGAGCCGGGTCGCCAGCCTGTTCTTCCTTGTGCCGCCGGTCACCGCCCTGATGGGCTACCTGCTGCTGGGCGAGCCGCTGACGCCCGCCAAGGTCGCGGGCTTCGCCTGTGCGGCCGTCGGCGTGCGCCTGGCCGTCCGCCGGGAGTCCACGCGCTGAGCACCGATGCCTGCATCACGGCCGGACCAGGGCCACGGCGGGCATCGCCACGGCCGCCGGCGCGGCGTCAGCGCTGAATCTCGGCACGCGTGCCGAAGGCATGGGCGAGCGTGCCGCGGTCGGTGTATTCCAGTTCGCCGCCCAGCGGCAGGCCGTGCGCGGGACGGCTGGGCCGTACGCCGTGGCTGCGGGCGAGCTGGGCGAGGTAATGCGCGGTGGCCTCGCCCTCGACGGTCGGATTGGTGGCGACGATCAGCTCGTCGATCTCGCCCGCCGCCAGCCGCTCGGCCAGCCGGTCCAGTCCGAGTTCGCGCGGGCCGATGCCGTCGAGCGGCGACAGCCGGCCCTGCAGCACGAAGTAGAGCCCGCGATAGCCGGTGGCGGCCTCGATGGCGAGGCGGTCGGCCGGGGTCTCGACCACGCACAGCGTGCGCGTGTCTCGCGCGGGACTCGCGCAGATCGCGCACACCGGCGTCTCGCTGAAGTCGCGGCAGCGCTCGCAGTGCCCGACCTTCTCCATCGCCTCCGCCAGCCGCTCGGCGAGACGGCGGCCGCCGGCGCGCTCGCGCTCCAGCAGGTGGTAGGCCATGCGCTGCGCCGACTTCTGGCCGACGCCCGGCAGGCAGCGCAGGGCGTCGATGAGCTGTTCGAGGAGCGGCGTGGTCACGTCAGGGCGTCCGGTGCACTTCGAGATGGGATGCGTGGGTCGTCGGCGCTGCGGAGCAGGTGGCACGGGCGGCGCAGTCTGCGTGACCTTCGTCGCGACCCGTGAAGCGGCCACGCCGCACCGGACCAGGGCGCACCGTCGCGGCTGAAGCCGCTCCTACATCCTGTCCCGGCGCGCCCGCGGCGCTTCGCACGCACCCAGCCCGTTCCTGGGAGCGGGCGTGCGGCGTGCTGCGGGGCCGTGCGGGTGGATCAGAACGGCAGCTTCATGCCCGGCGGGATCGGCATCCCGGCGGTCGCCGCACTCATGCGGGACTGGCTCTCGGCGTTGACCTTGTTGACCGCGTCGTTGAACGCGGCGGCGACCAGGTCCTCGAGCATCTCGGCATCGCCCAGCGCCTGCGGGTCGATGCGCACGCGACGGGTCTCCATGCGGCCGGTGAGGGTGACCTGCACCAGGCCGCCGCCGGACTGGCCGGTCACTTCCAGGTTGCCGAGCTCCTCCTGCGCACGCTTGAGGTTCTCCTGCATCTTCTGGGCCTGCTGCATCAGCTGGGCGATGTTGCCTTTCATGATCGGTTCTCGTTCTGGTTCGAAGGGGCGACGGGGGCGATCGAGCCGGGAACGACCGTCGCCCCGTACTGCTGCACGAAATGCTGTACGGCCGGCTCGTCGAGGAAGGCCTGTTCCGCCTGCTGCTGGCGCTCGCTCGCACGGCGCTCGGCGCGCAGGTGCATGGTCTCGCCCTGCGGCTCGGCGTCGCGGGTGATCTCGAAGCGGATCTGCGGCGTCCCGCCGAAGGCCGAGGCGACGGCATCGGCGAGCTGCGCGACCAGGCGGTCGCTCAGCAGGAGCTCGTCGGCCTCGGGGAGCGCCAGGGTCAGGGCGCGGCCTTCGAGCGACAGGAAGCGGGTGTGCGAGGCCAGCACCTTGGCCGGGCCGCGCAGCTCCGCGCGTTCCAGGATGTCGAGCCAGTCGTCGTTGCTGGCGCAGCCGCGCGCGGCAGCGGGCTGCGGCGACGGCGCCGGACGCGGGGACGGGGCGGGCGGTGCCGGTTCGGCGATGCGATCCGGCGCGACGGACGCCGGAGGCGCCGACACCGGCGCAGCGACGGGAGCGGCGCTGCGCGCGGGCGCCCCCTGCGGCGCCGCCGCCCGGGCCGGACCGGGGGCCTGCGCCTCGCCCTCGCCCAGCGGACGGAAGGCGAGCATGCGCAGCAGCGCCATCTCGAAGCCCGCGCGTGGGCTCGGCGCGTACGGAAGGTCGCGGCGGCCATTGACGGCCATCTGGTACCAGAGCTGCACGGTCTCGGGCGAGACCGCCGACGCCAGCGCGGGATCGGCCTCGCCGGCGGCGCCCGGCACCAGCTGCGCGAGCTGCACGCGGTGCAGGGCCGCGGCGACCTCCTCCAGCACGCTGCCGAAGTCGGGGGAATAGGTGGCGAGCGTCTCGATCTCGCGCATCAGCCCGGCGCCGTCCCCCGCGGCGAGCGCGGCGAGCAGCGCATCCACCCGAGCGTGGTCCACGGTGCCGAGCATGGCGCGCACGCCGGCCTCGTCGAGGGTGGCGCCGGTGTAGGCGATGGCCTGGTCGAGCAGCGACAGGCCGTCGCGCAGGCTGCCGTCGGCGCCCTTGGCCAGCAGCGCCAGCGCGCCCGGCTCGGAGGGCAGGCCCTCGGCGGCGAGGATCTTCTCCATCTGCCCGCGGATCTGGCCCTCGTCGAGGCGCTTGAGGTTGAACTGCAGGCAGCGCGACAGGACCGTCACCGGCAGCTTCTGCGGGTCGGTCGTCGCCAGCAGGAACTTGACGTGCTCCGGCGGCTCCTCGAGCGTCTTCAGCAGCGCGTTGAAGGCGCTCTTGGACAGCATGTGCACCTCGTCGACGAGGTACACCTTGTAGCGGCCGCGGGTGGGCGCGTACTGCGCGTTCTCGATCACCTCGCGGACGTCGTCCACGCCGGTGTTGGAGGCGGCGTCGATCTCGAGCAGGTCAACGAAGCGCCCGGCGTCGACCGCCTGGCAGATCGCGCACTCGCCGCAGGGTTCGGCGCTGACTCCGCTCTCGCAGTTGAGCGACTTGGCGAAGATGCGCGCGATGGTGGTCTTGCCCACGCCGCGCGTGCCGGTGAACAGGAAGGCATGGTGCACGCGGCCGGTGTCGAGCGCGTTGGAGAGCGCGCGCACCACGTGCTCCTGGCCCACGAGTTCGGCGAAGCGCCTGGGGCGCCACTTGCGGGCGAGGACGAGGTAGGACATTCCGGCATTGTGCCAAGCCCCCTCCCCCCGGCCAAGCGAAGCCCCCGCCGCTTGTGGCCGCAGGTGCGCACCGGTACACTTTCGCGCCCCTGTCCGCAGGGGAGATCAGGCGCTACCTCGCGGAGAGGTGTCCGAGTGGTTGAAGGAGCACGCCTGGAAAGTGTGTAAACGGCTAAACCCCGTTTCGCGGGTTCGAATCCCGCCCTCTCCGCCACATCATCGCGCCGCCAGTTCCCATGGTGGCCCCCGTCGGTCCTCGCGACGATAGGCCGAAAACCCCGCCAGGCCCGGAAGGGAGCAACGGTATCGGCCGATTCGGGTGCCGGGGTCAGCCGGCGGGGGCTGCCGCCTTCTGGAGCCGGGAAGAGGAAATCGGGAAGCGGGAAGTGAAGCCGCGCGTGTACTGCCGTGGTGTTCCTCGCCCGACGCTCCTGGCGCGCCACCGAAAGCGCACTGCTGCGGGGCGTCCAGCCCCCGCCCTTCCCTCTTCCCCATGCCCTATTCCCGCTTCTCCTGAAGCGGATGCAACCACCCCTCTCCGCCCTCCACGTAACGCTCGCGCTTCCAGATCGGCACGCGTGCCTTGATGGCGTCGATGATCCAGCGGCAGGCCTCGAAGGCGGGGCCGCGGTGGCCGGCGCTGACGCCGACCCAGACCGCGAGGTCGCCGATGGCGAGTTCGCCGGTGCGGTGCACGCAGTGCGCGGCGACGATGTCGAAGCGGGCCAGGGCCTCGGCGACGATGGCGGCGCCCTCGCGCTCGGCGAGCGCAGCGTAGGCCTCGTAGTACAGCCCGCGGACCGCGCGGCCCTCGTTGTGGTCCCGCACCCATCCCTCGAAGCTGGCATAGGCGCCGGCGGCGTCGTGCAGCAGCGCCGCGCGCAGCGGCGCGATGTCGAAGGGGACGGACGCCAGCGCGAACCCCGACACCGTCAGCCCCCCGAGACCGGCGGAATGAATGCCACCTCGGTGCCGGCGCGCGGCGCCTCCTCCCACTGCGCGAAGGCGCCGTCCACCGCCACCCGCAGGCGCGCGCGCGGCAGCGCGAAGCCGTGCCGCGCCTGCAGCTCGGCGTAGAGCGCCGCCAGGTCCGGCGCGGCGGTCTCGACCGTCTCCTCGGGCGCGCCCGCCGCGTCGCGCAGGCTGGCGAAGTAGAGGACGCGCAGCGCGGTCATGCCGGCGCCCCGACGTCGCGCTTGCCGCCGCGCTTGCCGGTCAGGGCGGCCGGGCCGATCTCGATGGCGTGCGACAGCGCCTTGCACATGTCGTAGATGGTGAGCGCGGCGACGGTGGCGCCGGTGAGCGCCTCCATCTCGACGCCGGTGCGGTGCGTGGTGCGCACGCTGCACACGATACCGAGCGCGGTCTCGTCGTCCCAGTCGATCCCGATGCGGCAGCCCTCGATGGGCAGCGGATGGCAGAACGGGATCAGCTCGTGCGTGCGCTTGACCGCCATGGTGCCGGCGATGATCGCGGCATCCACGACCGCGCCCTTGGCCGTGCGCAGGCCTTCCGCGCGCAGCCGCGCGGCGACCTCGGCGGGAAAGCGCACACGGCAGTGCGCCGAGGCCTCGCGGCGGGTGACGGCCTTGTCGCCGACATCGACCATGGCCGGACGGCCCTGGGCGTCGACGTGGGTGAGGGATGCGTGCTCTGGCATGGCGCTGTCGGGTGGTGCGGCCGCCAAGCCTAGCAATGCCGCAGGCGACGGCCACGTGGAGTCATCCGCCGATGAGGAACATCTCGATCGGGCGGGCGCCCGCGCCGCGGCCGCGCAGTTCGCTGTAGCGGTCCGTGCGCGCCGCCCAGACCGCGGCGATGCGCGCGTCCAGGGCGGCATCGTCGCCCTGCAGGAAGGGCCGCAGCGCATGTCCGCGCGAGGCGAACAGGCAAGTGTAGAGCTGCCCGTCGGCGGACAGGCGCGCGCGGTGGCAGTCGCCGCAGAAGGGCGCGGTGACCGCGCTGACGAAGCCGACCTCGCCCTCGCCGTCCGCGTAGACGTGGCGCTCGGCGACCTCGCCGCGGTAACTGCGGTCGACGGCGCGCAGCGGCCAGCGCGCATGGATGCGGTCGCGCAGTTCGCGCGAGGGCACGACCTCCTCGCGCCGCCACTCGTTGCAGGTGCCCACGTCCATGTATTCGATGAAGCGCACCACGTGCGAACTGCCGCGGAAGTGCGCGGCGATGGCCAGCGCGTCGTCCTCGTTGACGCCGCGCCGGACCACGACGTTGAACTTGATCCGGCGGAAGCCGGCCTCCTCGGCCGCCGCGATACCGCGCAGCACGTCGCGCAGCGCGCCGCGGCCGCCGCTCATGGCCGCAAAGCGCGCGGGATCCAGCGAGTCCAGGCTGACGGTGAGCCGGTGCAGTCCCGCCTCGCGCAGCGCCCTGGCCTGGCGGTCGAGCAGCGCGCCGTTGGTGGTCAGGGCGAGATCCTCGACGCCGGGCAGCGCCGACAGCCGCGCCACCAGGTCGGGCAGGTTCCTGCGCAGCAGGGGCTCGCCGCCGGTCAGGCGCAGCTTGCCGACGCCGGCGCGCACGAAGCCGCGCGCCGCGCGCTCGATCTCGTCGAACGACAGGCGCGCGCCGGCGTCGGTGCCGTGCCGCTCGGGCACGCGCTCGGCCGGCATGCAGTAGGGACAACGGAAGTTGCAGGCGTCGATGACCGAGATGCGCAGGTCGCGCAGCGGTCGGGCGCGGCGGTCGAGGACGGCGGTGCGTGCATCGTTCCGGGCCGCGCTGCGGCTGCTCATCCCTGGGTCTCCACAGGTTGCGGCGGGCCCAGCGGATAGATCTCCCCCGGCCGCGCCACCCGATGCCCGCGCGCGGCGATGGCCGCGGCGTCCTCGGGACTGCCGTAGTGATAGAGCACCATGCGCGAACGCAGCGTGTCGGGGTATTCGCGTTCGAGATCGTCCACGCCCGTGTGGGAGGGATTGCCCACCAGGCCGCAGTCGTGCGCGATCAGCTCGCCGGCCTCGGCCTGCACCGCCAGCATCTCCGGGATCGGCCGGGTGTCCCCGGTCCACACCACGCTGCCGCGCAGGCGCAGGCCGAAGGCGGTGTCGGGCCGGTGGTGGCGCACCGGGAACACGTCGTACCACAGCCCGCCGTGCCAGAAGCCGCGGCTCACCGGGATCAGCCGGAACGCCTCCCAGAAGTTGACCCCGCCCTCGGCGAGGATCCCGGGATAGTCGGCGACGCGCGCCTGCATGTGCGGCAGGAGCGCCGCCGGCACGTACAGCAGGGGGCGCGCGTCGCCGCCGAACCAGGTCAGGGTGAACAGGCGCTCCAGCCCGCCGACGTGGTCCATGTGCAGGTGGGTGACGAACAGCGCCGGCGGCGGCCCCGCATGCCGCGCGAGCCAGGCGTCCAGCGCGTACTCGCCGCAGTCGATCATGAGCTGCGGGACGCCGTCGCGCTCGATCAGCGCGCTGGCCGAACCGAGCGCGGGCGCGGCGCCGGCGTTGCCAACGCCGAGGAAGCGCAGCGCCCAGCGTCCCGGGACGTCCGGTGCGGCGCTCACAGGCTCCGCGCCCAGGCACGCGAGTACGCGGCGTGCAGTTGGCGGTAGTCGCGCTCGACGTCGGCCACCGCACGGGTGCCGCGGAGCTTGAGCAGCGAGCGGCGCAGGCGGCGCAGGTTGCGCTCGCGCCAGCCGCTGGCCGGCGGGCGCCGGCGGCCGCGGTCGAAGTCGATGAGCCAGACCTCGCCGGCCGCGTCGACCAGGATGTTGCTGGCGTTGAGGTCGGCATGGTCCACGCCCGCGCGATGGAAGCGCGCGAGGGTGCCGCCGACCCGCGCCCACAGCGCGGCGTCCGCATCGTGCTGGCGCTCCGCGAGCGAGCGCGTCCCGGGAATCCGCTCCACGATGATGTCGGCGCGATAGCTGGCGCCGCTGCGCACGTAGCCGGCCGCCAGGGGCGCGGGGACCGGCAGGCGCAGCCTGCGCAGCTCGGCGAGCAGACGGAATTCGAGGAAGCTGCGGGTCCGGTTCGCCCCGTGCCACCAGTAGCGGTCGGCGACCAGGCGCGCCGGCAGGCCGCCGCGCCGGTAATGCCGCAGCACGGCCTCGCCCAGCCCGGCGTCGTGCAGGAACCACGCCGAACCGCGGCCGCCGCGGACGCCGACCGGCTCGGCGCGCTCGCCCCAGTGGGCGGGATCGAACAGTTCCCCCGCGGGTTGCCGCACGCGTGCAGGGTCGAACAGAATCGCGCCGTATCCGCGCTCCGCGCGGAACGGCTGCAGGCCCTCGGTGGCGAAGTCCACGCTCATCCCGCTGCAGTCTAGAGAGTGTGCCCTCCGATTTCATGGCGCCGGTTTCCCGGTGGCCCGCGAACGCCCCGATGACCGACGCCTCCCCACCGCCTGCGCCCACGGCGCTCTGCCTGCTCCGACTCTCCGCCCTCGGGGATGTGACCCACGTCGTGCCGCTCGTGCGCACGCTGCGACGCGCCTGGCCGGAGACGCACCTGACCTGGATCCTCGGCGCGGGCGAAGCGAAGCTCCTCGACGGACTGGAGGGCGTGGAGCTGGTGGTCTACGACAAGCGCAGCGGCTGGTCGGGCGTGCGCGCCCTGCGGCAGCGGCTGGCCGGGCGGCGCTTCGACGCCCTGCTGCAGATGCAGGTGGCCCTGCGCGCGAACCTGCTGTCCGCCGCGATCCCGGCCCGCCGCCGCATCGGCTACGACCGCGCCCGCGCCAAGGACCTGCACGGCCTGTTCGTGCGCGAGCGCATCCCCGCACGCAGCGGCGAACACGTGCTGGACGCCATCGGCAGCTTCGCCGAGCCGCTCGGCCTGCGCCAGACCGAGGTGCGCTGGGACCTGCCGGTGCCCGACGCCGCGCGCGAGTGGGCCGCGACGCAGCTCGCGGGCGATGCGCCCTGGCTGCTGATCTCGCCCTGCTCCAGCCACACGCTGCGCAACTGGCGTGCGGAGCGCTACGCCGCGGTCGCCGACCATGCCGCGCGCGCGCACGGCTACCGCGTCGTGCTGTGCGGCGGGCGCAGCGAACTGGAACGCCGCACCGGCGACGCCATCCTCGCCGCAATGAAGACGCCGGCGCTCGACCTGATCGGCAAGGACACGCTGAAGCAGCTGCCCGCCCTGCTCGAGCGCGCGGCGCTGGTGATGACGCCGGATTCCGGCCCGATGCACATCGCCAACGCCATGGGCACGGCCGTACTGGGCCTGCACGCCGCGAGCAACCCGGCCCGCAGCGGCCCGTACAGCGACCGCCGCTTCTGCGTCGACCGCTACGACGACGCCGCGCGCCGTTTCCTCGGCCGTCCCGCCGCCGAGATCGCATGGGGCACGAAGATCGAGCGCCCGGGGGTGATGGACCTGGTCACCGTGGACGACGCCGTGGCCGCCTTCGAGCGCTTCGTGTCGGATCGAGAAGCGAGCGGAGAGAAGTGAGGAACGGGTGCGGAACGACGGCTTTCCCTCGTTTCCCGCTCCCCATGTCTCACTCCGCGCTCGCCCGGTAGTCCTCGTAGGACTTCTCCTCGACGTAGGTCGAGCCCAGGGCGAGATTGATGTCCTTCTTGATCCGGGCGCGCTCGTCGTTCTCGATGTAGACGCTGCGCGCGAGGCGGACGAACTCCTCGTCGAAGGCCTGCGCCTTCTCCTTCAGCCGGATCTCGTCCTCGATGACCCACAGGCGCTCGTTCACCGCCTTGAGCTGGGCGCGCAGGGCGGCGATGTCGTGGCCCGCGGCCGGATGCGCCATCCAGGTGTTCTCCAGCGCCGCCAGCTCGGCACGCACGTTGGCGAGCTTGGCCTCGTCGCGGATGCGCTCGGACTTGATCTGCAGGATCGCGATCTTGTCGAGCAGCTCGCCGAAGGAAACGGGTACGGAAATCTCGGACATGGCAGGCACCACAGACGGGGCCGGCTAGTTTAGGCCGTACCGCAGGGCCGACGCATGCCACGCTCCGGGACCGGAAACGAAAAAACCCCGCCGGAGCGGGGTTCTTCGATCACTGGCGGAGAGGGTGGGATTCGAACCCACGTTACGGCATAACCGTAAACCGGATTTCGAATCCGGCGCATTCGACCACTCTGCCACCTCTCCAGTGATCGCACCGCCGACGCGAGCCGGCGGGCCGGAAATGATACGCGGCCGGCGCCCGCCGCGGCAAGCGTCCGCGGGAGGTCGCACCGCGGCTTGCAGCGGCGTCTCGCGGCCGAGCATGATCCCCGGCCGGTGCCACACGCGCCCAGAGAGCAAGCAGCGCACATGATCGAATTCGGGCACCTGAGCCACGTGGGCCTCCGCCGCGACCTGAACGAGGACACCTACTACGGCGACATCGAACTCGGCCTGTGGCTGGTCGCCGACGGCATGGGCGGCCACGAGTCCGGCGAGATCGCCAGCGCCATGGCGCGCGAGGCGGTGGTGCGCGAGGTGCGTGCCGGTGCCGGCCTGGCCGATGCGATCCGCCGTGCCGACGAGGAGATCCTGGCGCATTCGCGCGCGCGCGCGCAGGCGCTGCCGATGGGCACCACGGTCGCCGCGGTGCGCATCGTGGGCAACCGCTTCGAGACCGTCTGGGTCGGCGACAGCCGGGTCTATCTGTGGACCGGCGAGCGGCTGTGCCAGCTCACCCAGGACCACAGCTACGTCCAGAGCCTGATCGACCAGGGCAGCATCAGCGCCGAACAGGCGCGCAGCCACCCGCAGCGCAACGTGGTCACCCAGGCGCTCGGCGTCACCGCGGCCGAGGCGCTGCAGCTCGATCCGGTCTCGGGCGAGCTCCGGCCGGGCATGCAGCTGCTGCTGTGCAGCGACGGCCTCACCGAGGACGTGGACGACGCCAGCATCGCGCGCATCGTCGCGCGCACCGAGCTTTCCGCGCAGGAGTGCGTGGAGCACCTGCTCGCCGCCGCGCTCGACGCCGGCGGCTCGGACAACATCACCATCGTCCTCGTGCGCCGCCGCTGAGGCGTCGCTCAGGCGGGCGCGACCTCCTCGACCGCCTCGTCCGCCGGCCACAGCAGGGCCCGACCCGCCTTGCCCGCGGTCTTGGCGATCGCGGCCAGGCGCGCCTCGTGCGCCTGCAGTTCCTCGGCCGATGCGCGCAGCACCCGGCGCGGCGCATCGAGCACGGCCGGCCGCAGCGCGTGCACCGCCGCCGCGGCCTGCCCGGCGTCGAGGTCGCCGAAGCCGAGGTCGTCCTGCCCCGAGGTCAGGCCCAGGTAGACCTCGGCCAGCAGCTGGGCGTCGAGCAGCGCGCCGTGGAGCTTGCGGTGCGCGTTGTCCACGCCGAGCCGCTTGCACAGCGCGTCCAGCGAATTGCGCTGCCCGGGATAGCGCTCGCGCGCCAGCGCGAGGGAGTCGCAGACCTGCGCACGGTCGGCGATGCGGCCGTACTGGGGTCCCAGCAGGGACAGCTCGTAGTCGAGGAAGCCGACGTCGAACGCGGCGTTGTGGATGACCAGCTCGGACCCGTCGATGAACGCGAGGAACTCGTCGACGATCTCGCCGAAGCGCGGCTTGTCGGCCAGGAACTCCAGGGTGAGGCCGGTCACTTCCTGCGCCCCGGCCTCGAACTCGCGATCCGGGTTGAGGTACTTGTGGAAGCGCCGCCCGCTGGGCCGGCGCTCGATCAGCTCGACCGCGCCGATCTCGACGATGCGGTTGCCGGTCTGGGTGGACAGGCCGGTGGTCTCGGTATCGAGGATGACCTGCCTCATGCGCCGACCGCCCCCCCGCGCGCCGCGACCGCCTGCAGGCGCGCCTGCGCGCTGGCGATGGCGTCCACCCGCTCATTCTCCGCGTGCCCGGCGTGGCCGCGCACCCAGTGCCAGCGGATCTCGTGCCGCGCCGCGGCGGCGTCGAGGCGCTGCCACAGGTCCTGGTTCTTCACCGGTTCGCCGCCGGCAGTCTTCCAGCCGCGCCGGCGCCAGCCCGGCAGCCACTGCGAGAAGCCCTGCTGCAGGTAGCGCGAGTCGGTGTGGAGATCGACCGAGCACGGCCGGGTCAGCGCCTCCAGCGCGGCGACCGCCGCCATCATCTCCATGCGGTTGTTGGTGGTGTGCGGCTCGCCGCCGGCCAGCTCGCGCTCGTGGCCGCCGGCGCGCAGCAGCGCGCCCCATCCGCCGGGTCCGGGGTTGCCGAGGCAGGCGCCGTCGGTGAAGACCTCGACGGGAGTGAGGGAAGGTGCAGCGTTGGTCATCCGGGACGAAGCTCCGCGCGAAGGCGCCGGGTCGGCACGCGTCGCGCTGCGATGAGGCCGGGCTCGCGGCTCCGGGCCTGGATCAGGTAGGCGGCGCGCAGCGGACGCAGGGCGCCCTGCTCGGGCGCCTCGCGCCAGCGCTCGTCGGCGCGCCAGTAGGGTCCCACGTAGTGCCGCGCCTCGAGGCGCAGCCCCGCGTGGTCGGCCATCCGCGCCAGGGCGCCGGGCGCGAGCGCCGCTGGCACCTGCCGCTGCCAGCGCAGCCGCGTGGCGCTCCAGGGATTGAGCGCCACGATGAGGGCGAGGCCCTCCGGTCGCAGCACGCGCCGGAACTCCGCCAGCAGGGCCGCGGGGTCGGTCGCGGTCTCGAGGACGTGGGCCGCGTAGAGCAGGGAGATGCTGCCGGACTCGAGCGGCAGCGCGTGCTCCGCGCAGCGCACGTCGCCCTCGAAGCCACAGGCCCCGCGCACCAGCGACAGCACGCGGCGCATGCCGGGGCCGAGCGGCGGCGGCGCGAGCCCCGCGCAGGCGCGCAGCACCAGGGCCGCGGGGCCGACGGCCGGCGGCAGGTGGGCGGCCACGTCGCGCTGGATGGCGCCGATCAGCCGCAGCGAGTCCGGCTGCTGGAACCACGCCCCGCCGGACGGCACGGGTTGACGTCTGGAACGGGGCGCGCGCATGGTCGCGATTTTGCGCCAATCGAGGCCTCAGGTCATGCCTTCCTGGTCCCTGCGCCCCCTTCCCGCGCTCGACGACAACTACATCTGGCTGCTGGTCTCGCCCGCCGGCGACGCGCTCGTGGTCGACCCGGGCGAGGCCGCGCCGGTGCTGCGTGCGGTCGCCGACGAGGGGCTGCGGCCGCGGGGCATCCTGCTGACCCACCACCATGGCGACCACATCGGCGGCGTGGAGGCGTTGCTGGAGCGCTTCGATGTTCCCTGCGTCGCGCCGCACGACCCGCGCATCCCCCGCGCCAGCCGCCGCGTCGGCGCCGGCGACCGGGCCGCCTTCGACGCGCCCGACGTCGCCTTCGAGGTCATCGAGGTGCCGGGCCACACGCGCAGCCACGTCGCCTACCACGCGCCGGGCGTGCTGTTCTGCGGGGACACCCTGTTCAGTCTGGGTTGCGGCCGCCTGTTCGAAGGTTCGGCGCCGCAGATGCTGGCCTCGCTGGATCGCCTCGCCGCCCTCCCCGACCACACCGCGGTCTGCGCCGCGCACGAGTACACGCAGAGCAATGCCGTCTTCGCCCGTGCCGTCGATCCCGACAATCCGCGACTGGCAGAACGCGCCGCGCAGGTCGATGCGCAGCGCGCGCGGGGCCTGCCCACCCTGCCGACCCGGCTCGCGGACGAGCGCGCCTGCAATCCGTTCCTGCGCGTGGACGCACCTGCCGTGATCGCCGCCCTCGCCCGCCACCTCGGCCAGGCCCCGGCCGGTCGCGCCGAGCGCTTCGCGGCGCTGCGCGCCTGGAAGGACGGCTTCCGCGCATGAGCTGGAGGAGGCCGCGCCGCTTCGCGCTCGTCGGGGCGATCGCACTGGCGCTGGCCGCCTGCCAGACGCCCCCCCGTGGCGGCGCACCGGCGGCCGAGGAGCCATCCGAGGTGGCCTCCCTGCGCGTGGTCGCGCGTCCGTCCGCACCGCCGCGCCCGCCCAGGGTGCCGGTGCTGCGGGTGAGCGAGGCCGAGCCCGTCACCGGCGGCGAGGTGCTCGACCGCCTCACCGCCCGCCTCAGCACCCCGGCCTGCGTGCGCGGCAGCCACAACGAGACCTGGCGCAGGCGCTACGCGGGTCATCCCGCGCGCTTCAGCCAGCGGGTCGAGGCCATCCTGCCGCTGCTCAACTACGTGCTCGAGGAGGTCGAGAACACCGACCTCCCCGGCGAGTTCGCCCTGATCCCGCTGGTCGAGAGCTGGTACCGGCCGGACGCGGTCGGTGCCGGCGGCAGCAACGCGCCCGGCGGGCTGTGGCAGATGATCCCGGGGACCGCGCGCAACCACGGCATCGCCATCATGCCGGGCTACGACGGGCGCTACTCGCCCATCGACGCCACCCATGCGGCGCTGTCCTACCTCGATGCCCTGCATGCGGAGTTCGGGGACTGGCGCGCGACCGCCATGGCCTACAACGCGGGCGAGGGACGCATGCGCCGCGCGCTGGCGGCGGGCGACGGCCGCGTCCACGGCGAGCGTCGCAAGCCGGCCGGCCTTGCCAGCCACACCTACGCCTACATCGACAAGCTCCGCGCGCTGAGCTGCCTGCTCGCGCACCCGGAGCGCCACGGCCTGCGCCTGCCGCGGGACACCGTGGTGGATCCGCTGCGACGCATCTCGCTGGCCGGCGGGGCGCAGGACCTGGGCGCCGTCGCCGACGTACTGGAGATGCCGGTCGAGGAACTGCGCCGGCTCAATCCCGCCTACACCGGCACGCGGGTCAGCGCCGACGCGCCGCACGTACTGCTGGTGCCCGAGCGGACCCAGCCGCGCTGGGCCGCACTGGCCGACCTGGATCCAGGCGCCCGCGTCGCCGCCACGCGGCCGACCCCGGCGGAGCCCGGCGCCGCGGCCACGGCGACCGCCGGCGCAGCCTACACGGTCAAGCGCGGCGACACGCTGTCCGCCATCGCCCGCAGCCACGGCCTGCGGGTGGCCGACCTGCTGCGCTGGAACCAGCTCACGCAGGCGTCCATCCTACGGCCCGGCCAGGAGATCCGCCTGGCGCCGCAGTAGACGCTCCGCCGTAGGTCCGGACGCCGGCGCATTGATGACACGTCCCGGACCGCTGGGCACACTAGCGTTTTCGCGCCGGTCCGCCGGCCGCCGTATCCGGAGGTTGCAATGGGTTTTCTGAGTGGCAAGCGCGCCCTGATCGTGGGCATCGCCAGCCAGCGTTCGATCGCCAGCGGCATCGCCGAGGCGATGCACCGCGAGGGCGCCGAACTCGCCTTCACCTACCAGACCGAGAAGCTCAAGTCGCGCGTGGAAGACGCGGCCGCGCAGGCCGGATCGGACATCGTGCTGCCCCTGGACGTCGGCGACGACGCGCAGATCGAGAACGTCTTCGCCGAGCTGGGCAAGCGCTGGGACGGCTTCGACATCCTCGTGCACTCGGTCGGCTTCGCGCCGCGCGAGGCGCTGGAGGGCGCCTTCCTCGACAACCTCACGCGCGAGAACTTCCGCATCGCGCACGACATCTCGAGCTACAGCCTGGCCGCCCTCGCCAAGGCCGCGCGCCCGATGATGCGCGGCCGCAACGGCGCCATCCTGACCCTCTCCTACCTGGGCGCGGAGCGCGCGCTGGCGAGCTACAACGTCATGGGCCTGGCCAAGGCGAGCCTCGAGGCCAACGTGCGCTACCTGGCGATGAACCTCGGCCCCGAGGGCACGCGCGTCAACGCGATCTCGGCCGGCCCGATCAAGACCCTTGCCGCCTCGGGCGTGGCCAGCCTGCGCAAGATGCTCACCCACGTCGCCGAGACCGCGCCGCTGCGCCGCAACGTCACCATCGAGGACGTCGGCAACGTCGGCGCCTTCCTGTGCTCGGACCTGGCCGCCGGCGTCACCGGCGAGGTCACCTACGTGGACTGCGGCTACAACATCCTGGGCATGACGGGCATCGGCAACGACTGACCCGCGACAATCCCGGAGCACCGGCACGGCGACGGCTCATCCCCGTCGCCGTTTTCGTTTCCGGCCCCTGTCCGATCCGCCCCCCGGATACGGAAACGGCGACGGTCTCCCGTCGCCGCTCCGTCACGCCGGGAACGAACGCCCTCAGCGCAGGCGGTCCTCCATGACCGTGATGCGGTACTGGCGGCGCAGCGCGTCGATGTAGTCGCGCATCTCGACCGAGGCGTAGAGCTGCGCGAGCTGGTTGCGCATCATGCCGTGCAGCGGCCCGGTCAGCAGGGCGGTGTCGCCCTCGGCCACCGCATCCACCGCCAGCACCACGTAGTTCTCGCCGACCCGGGCGATGCCGTAGGCGGGCACGCCGTCCTGCGGGTGCGGCAGGCGGAAGGCTTCCGCCACGAGTTCGGGTGCCGGCGCCTGGGCGTTGCGCACGACGCCCGCGGCCGAGCGCAGGGCCAGCGTTTCGGCTTCGGCGAGGGCATCCAGGGTCTCGCCCGCGCGCACGCGCGCCAGCAGCGCCTCGGCGCGCACGCGCGCCGCCTCGGCCCGCTGCTCGCGGAGGTAGTCGGCGACGACGCGCTCGCGGATCGACTCCAGCGGCAGGGGCTCGGCCGGACGGTGCTCGCGCACCCGCACCAGCACGAGATGGTTGGCGCCGAGCTCGATGGCGTCGCTGACCTCGCCGCGCAGGCCCGCCTCGGAGAAGGCGGCGCGCTGCACCTCCGGATGCGCGGCGATGCCCTCGCCCTCGCCGCGCGCGAACGGCGCGGTGGTGCGCAGCGGAAGCTCCAGCTCCTCCGCGGCCGGCGCAAGCGCGGTCGGATCCTGGTAGACGCGGTCGATGAGGCGCCCGCTCAGCTCGCTGTAGGCGCGCTCGCGCGTGGTGCGCACGTACTCGGAGGCGAGCGTCTCGCGGACCGACTCGAACGACTGGCGCTGCCCGCCGCGCACCTCGCGCAGCTGGATCACGTGCCAGCCCTCGCCGGTGCGCACCGGATCGCTCACCTCGCCCGGCTCCAGCGTGTACAGCGCCTGCTCGAAGGCGCCGTCGGCCACGCCCGGCTCCAGCCAGCCGAGGTCGCCGCCGGCCGCGCGCGAACCCAGGTCCTCGGACGCCTCGCGTGCCAGGGCGGCGAAATCCGCCCCTTCGGCACGGGCCTGCGCGGCGATGTCCTCCGCGCGCTCCCGCGCCGCCTGCACGGCCGCCTCGTCGGCATCGGGCGCGACCGCGACGAGGATGTGCGACGCCAGGCGCTGGTCGGCCTGCGTGAAGCGGTTGGACTGCTCCTCGTACAGGCGGCGCAGCGCCGCCTCGCTCGGCTCGCCCACCTCGGGCAGCATCTCCGGGGTGATCTCGACGTACTCCAGCGCGACCTGCTCCGGCTGGCGGTAGGCCGCGGCGTGGTCGCGGTGGAAGGCTTCCAGCGTGGCGGCGTCGGGCTCGGCGACGTCCTCGGCGGCGGGCACCTCGAGCCAGCGCAGGTCGCGGGTCTGCCCGCTCAGGCGGAGGAACTCGCGCACCTCGGCGTCGGCGACCACGGTGCTCTCGGTGATCTCGGTGGGCAGCAGGCGCACCTGCAGGTCGTTGCGCACGCTCTGCTGATAACCCAGCGGCGTGAGGCCGGCGCCCAGCAGGGTCATGCGGTAGCGCTCGCGGTCGAACTGGCCGTCGACCTGGAACGCCGGCTCGCTGGCGATCTGCTCGAACACCATGACGTCGGTCGCCTGCATGCCGCCGCGCAGGGCCTCCAGGCGCAGGAGCTCCTCGTCGACCAGGCGGTCCACCATCTGGCGGCGGGTCTCGGGCGTGTCGAAGTCCCGGGCGTCGAACTGCTCGCCGAGCTGCTCGCGCACCTGCTGGCGGTAGAGCTGGAAGCGCTCCTGGAACTGCTGCTGGGTGATCTCGTGGCGATCCCAGAGCATGCGCACGGGCCATGCGTGCGGCGCCGAGGGCCACCACGTCGGGGGCGACTCGATGCGGGCGACGTGCGTGCCCATGTCGTCGGCGGCGTAACGCTCGACGCCCACGAAGACGAAGGGAATGGCCAGGAGACCGATGATGACGACGGCGATCCAGCCGGTGGTCTTCTCGCGGAGTTTCTGCAGCATTGGCTACGGTGCCGAGCGACGGACGGAACCAGCAAGTCTACCGTCGATGCCACGTGTTCCGCAGCTCCGGCCGTCGCCGGATCGCACCAAAGAAAAAGGACGCCCCAGGGGGCGTCCTTCGAAGATGGCGGAGTGGACGGGACTCGAACCCGCGACCCCCGGCGTGACAGGCCGGTATTCTAACCGACTGAACTACCACTCCGCGCTGTACCGCTCCCGGGACGCCGCGGCGCCTCCGGTCCTGCCTGCGATGCCGTCGCCGGCGATCGCCTTCTCTCGAAAAAAAGGACGCCAGCGAAGGCGTCCTCTTTGTAGGTGGCGGAGTGGACGGGACTCGAACCCGCGACCCCCGGCGTGACAGGCCGGTATTCTAACCGACTGAACTACCACTCCGCGCTTGGTGTTGCACGCCGGCACGGGGCCGGCGCTTGCTGCATCTGGTGGGCGCTGAGGGTTTCGAACCCCCGACCCTCGCCTTGTAAGGGCGACGCTCTACCGCTGAGCTAAGCGCCCTGAGCGAGTTGATCAGTTTACAGCGTCCTTCAGCGCTTTGCCAGCCTTGAACGCCGGATTCTTCGAAGCCTTGATCTTGATGGTCTCGCCCGTCTGCGGGTTGCGGCCGACGCGCGCACCGCGCGAACGCACCTCGAAGGTGCCGAAGCCGACGAGGGTGACCGACTCCTTCTTCTTGAGGGCCTTGGTCACGGTGGCGACAAACGCATCGACCGCGCGGCCGGCGTCGGCCTTCGAAAGGTCTGCAGCACCGGCGATGGCTTCGATGAGCTCGGACTTGTTCATTCTTTTGGACTCCCTGCGCGAGATGACCCGCATTGGTGTTTTGAACCGGGCGCCCCCCTGTAAGCGTTTCCCCACGGGTGGCCCGATCGACTGGAATCGCGGCGCCGGACAGGCTCCGCGATTGCGGCGATTTATAGCAGTGGCACCAGGGGGGCGCAACCGAAAAACCGCGCCGTAGCGCGGTTTCCGGGGTGTCTACGGTTTTTCTCGCGCGTGCGCAAGTGGCCTTCAGTGCGGACGCGTCTCACCCTGCGGATCGCGCGGCTTGCCTTCGCCCGAGCCGCTCGACGCGCCCTCGGTCCCGCCGCCCTCGACCGGCTGCAGCGGACGCTCGAGCGCGATGTCCAGCACCTCGTCGATCCACTTCACCGGAACGATCTCGAGCCCCTCGGTCACGTTCTTCGGGATGTCGGCGAGGTCCTTGCGGTTCTCCTCGGGGATGATCACCGTGCGGATGCCGCCGCGCAGCGCGGCCAGGAGCTTCTCCTTGAGCCCGCCGATGGGCAGCACGCGGCCTCGCAGGGTGATCTCGCCGGTCATCGCCACGTCCGCGCGTACCGGCACCTTCGACAGCACCGAGACCAGGGCGGTCACCATGCCGATGCCGGCGCTGGGGCCGTCCTTCGGCGTCGCCCCCTCGGGAACGTGCACGTGGGTGTCGTTGTTGCGATGGAAGTCCACGTCCAGTCCGAGCCGCGCCGCGCGCGAGCGCACCACCGACAGGGCCGCCGACACCGACTCCTTCATCACGTCGCCGAGGTGGCCGGTGACGATCAGGTTGCCCTTGCCCGGAACGAGGGTGGCCTCGATCTGCAGCAGGTCTCCGCCGACCTCGGTCCACGCCAGGCCGGTCACCTGGCCGATCTCGTTCTCCTGCTCGGCGCGCCCGAAGTCGAAGCGGCGCACGCCCAGGTACTTGTCGAGGTTCTTGGAGCTCACCTGCACCGCGCCGGCCTTGCCCTTGGCCTTCTTCTTCTGCATCGCCTCGGCGCCGGCCAGCGCCAGCTCCTTGACGACCTTGCGGCAGATCTTGGAAATCTCGCGCTCCAGGTTGCGCACGCCCGACTCGCGCGTGTAGTAGCGCACGATGTCGCGCAGCGCGCTCTCGGCGATCCTGATCTCCTCCGGCTTCAGGCCGTTGGCCTTGATCTGCTTGGGGACCAGGTAGCGGGTGGCGATGTTGAGCTTCTCGTCCTCGGTGTACCCGGGGATGCGGATGACCTCCATGCGGTCCAGCAGCGGGCCCGGGATGTTCAGCGAGTTCGCCGTCGCGATGAACATGATCTCGGAGAGATCGAGGTCCACCTCAAGGTAGTGGTCGTTGAAGCTGTTGTTCTGCTCCGGGTCGAGGACCTCGAGCAGCGCCGACGCCGGATCGCCGCGGAAGTCCATGGCCATCTTGTCGATCTCGTCGAGCATGAACAGCGCGTTCTTCGAGCCGACCTTGTTGAGGTTCTGCACCAGCCGGCCGGGCATCGAGCCGATGTAGGTCCGGCGGTGGCCGCGGATCTCGGCCTCGTCGCGCACGCCGCCGAGCGACATCCGCACGAACTTGCGGTTCGTCGCCTTGGCGATGGACTGCCCGAGCGAGGTCTTGCCCACGCCCGGCGGGCCGACCAGGCACAGGATCGGGCCCTTCATCTGGCGCACGCGCGACTGCACCGCGAGGTACTCGAGGATGCGGTCCTTGACCTTCTCCAGGCCATAGTGGTCGGCGTCCAGCACTTCCTGCGCGGCCGCGAGGTCGCGGCGCACCTTGGAGCGCTTCTTCCACGGCACGCCGACCAGCCAGTCGATGTAGTTGCGCACGACGGTGGCCTCGGCCGACATCGGCGACATCTGCTTGAGCTTGTTGAGCTCCGACTTGGCCTTGGTCTCGACGTCCTTGGGCATGCCGGACGCGGCGATCTTGCGCGCGAGTTCCTCGATCTCGTTGGGGGCGTCCTCGAGCTCGCCGAGCTCCTTCTGGATCGCCTTCATCTGCTCGTTGAGGTAGTACTCGCGCTGCGACTTCTCCATCTGCGACTTCACGCGGCCGCGGATGCGCTTCTCGAGCTGCTGGACGTCGATCTCGCCGTCGACGAAACCGATCAGCATCTCCAGGCGCGCGCCCACGTCGAGCTTCTCGAGCAGGGTCTGCTTGTCCGGCAGCCGGATGGCCAGGTGCGCGGCGATGGTGTCGGCGAGACGGCTCGGGTCGTCGATGCCCGACAGCGTCGCCAGGAGTTCCGGCGGCAGCTTGCGGTTCATCTTGACGTACTGCTCGAACAGCGACAGCAGCGAGCGGACGGTCACGTCCAGCTCGCGCTCGTCGCGCTCGTAGTTCGACTCGACCACCTGGCCGGTGGCGGTGAGCGCACCGTCGCGGTCGCCGAAGCCGCTCAGCGCCACGCGCTCCGAGCCCTCGACCAGCACCTTGATGGTGCCGTCGGGCAGCTTGAGCAGCTGGAGCACCTGGGCCAGCGTACCGACCCGGAACAGGTCGGCGGCCTGGGGATCGTCGATGTCGGGACTCTGCTGGGCGACCAGCAGGATCTGCTTGTCGCCTTCCATCGCGAGCTCGAGCGCCTTGATCGAGCGCTCGCGCCCCACGAACAGCGGAATGACCATGTGCGGGTAGACCACCACGTCGCGCAGCGGCAGGACCGGCAGGTCGAGGATGGTGGAAGTGTTCTCGGACATTCGAACTCCTGGAGGAGAGCCGGAGCGGCACGCCCTCGACGTGCCCGGCCGGGCCCTGGCGCACGGCGCCACGCCCGCTGAGATGGGGTCGCACCGGCACCATGCAAGATCCAGCCTGCGCCAGCCCGGGACGGCAGGCAAGGCGTCTTTCGGATCAACGACTTGCGGGTGAACCGCGGCCAACGCCGCAGCCGGCGGCGGATACGAAAAAGCCGCCCCGGAGGCGGCTCTCTCGCTGGACCGGAGCGGGCGGTCGCCCTATTCCGAGGCCGCCCGCGGCTGCTGCGCCGGGGTCGAGTAGATCAGGTAGGGCTCGGCGCGCTGTTCGATGACCGACTCGTCCACCACCACCTTGCTCACGCCCTCGGTGGAGGGCAGCTCGTACATGGTGTCGAGCAGCACGGACTCGATGATGGTGCGCAGGCCGCGGGCACCGGTCTTGCGCTTGAGGGCCTTGCGGGCGATCGCCGAGAGCGCGTCGGGCCGGATCTCGAGCTCGACGCCCTCCATCTCGAACAGCTTCTTGAACTGCTTGGTGACGGCGTTCTTGGGCTCGAGAAGGATCTTGACCAGCGCCTTCTCGTCCAGTTCCTCGAGCGTCGCGACCACCGGCAGGCGGCCGACGAACTCGGGGATCAGGCCGAACTTGATCAGGTCCTCGGGCTCGGCGTCGGCGAGCAGCTTGCCGATGTCGGCCTTGCGGCTCTTGCTCTTGACCTGGGCGCCGAAGCCGATGCCGCCGGCCTCGGTGCTGCGCTGCTGGATGATCTTGTCCAGCCCGGCGAACGCGCCGCCGCAGATGAAGAGGATGTTCTTGGTGTCGACCTGCAGGAACTCCTGCTGCGGATGCTTGCGGCCGCCCTGCGGCGGCACCGAGGCGACGGTGCCCTCGATCAGCTTGAGCAGGGCCTGCTGCACGCCCTCGCCGGAGACGTCCCGCGTGATCGACGGGTTCTCGCTCTTGCGCGAGATCTTGTCGATCTCGTCGATGTAGACGATGCCCGTCTGCGCCTTCTCGACGTCGTAGTCGCACTTCTGAAGGAGCTTCTGGATGATGTTCTCGACGTCCTCGCCGACGTAGCCGGCCTCGGTGAGCGTCGTGGCGTCCGCGATCGTGAAGGGCACGTTGAGCAGGCGCGCCAGCGTCTCGGCCAGCAGCGTCTTGCCCGAGCCGGTGGGCCCGATCAGCAGGATGTTGGACTTCGCCAGCTCGATCTCGTCGTTCTTCTGACGGCTCTCGATGCGCTTGTAGTGGTTGTAGACCGCCACCGACAGCGTCTTCTTGGCGCGGTTCTGGCCGACGACGTACTGATCGAGCACGTCCATGATCTCGCGCGGCTTCGGCAGATGGCTGCGCGCGGCCTGCGCCTTCTCCTCGAGTTCCTCGCGGATGATGTCGTTGCAGAGCTCGACGCACTCATCGCAGATGAACACGCTCGGGCCCGCGATCAGCTTGCGGACCTCGTGCTGGCTCTTTCCGCAGAAGGAGCAGTACAGGATCTTGCCGCTGTCACTGGAACGGCCTTGGCGCTCGTCGGTCATCGCCCGTAGCCCCGCTGGAATGAGTCGGTCTGGAGAGTAGCACTTGCCCCCGGACCGGTCAGCCGGGGGTTCATGAAGCGGTTATCGGCAGGCATCAGGACGGCTGGACGCTCGATTCGGTGCGGCGGTCGATGACCTGGTCGATCAGGCCGTACTCGCGTGCGCCCTCGGCGCTCAGGAAGCGGTCGCGCTCCATGTCGCGCTCGATCTGTTCGAGCGGCTGCCCGGTGTGGTCGGCGTAGATCTGGTTGAGGCGCTGGCGGAGATAGAGGATCTCGCGGGCGTGGATCTCGATGTCCGTCGCCTGGCCGTGCGCGCCGCCGGAGGGCTGGTGGATCATCACGCGCGAGTTCGGCAGCGCGAAGCGCTTGCCCTTCGCGCCCGCCATGAGCAGCAGCGAACCGGCGCTGGCCGCCTGGCCGACGCACATGGTGCTGACGTCGGGCTTGATGAACTGCATGGTGTCGTAGATCGCGAGACCCGCGGTGACCACGCCGCCCGGCGAGTTGATGTAGAGGCTGATGTCCTTGTCCGGATTGTCGGCCTCGAGGAACAGCATCTGCGCGATGACCACGTTGGCCACATGGTCGTCGATCGGCCCCACCAGGAAGATGATGCGTTCCTTGAGCAGGCGCGAGTAGATGTCGTACGACCGCTCGCCGCGGCTGGTCTGCTCGACGACGATGGGGACCAGGTTCAATGCCTTCGGGCTAATCATGGTGCGACTCGATCCTCGTGTGCGGTTGACCTGATCGTGCGGCGGCGCCCACGGCGCCGCCACTCCCGCGTCCGGCTCAGGCCGGACGCATCAGCTCGTCGAAGCTCAGCGTCTGCTCGGTGACGTCGGCGTGGCTGGCCACCCAATCGATGACCTGCTCCTCCATCACCCGCGTCTGCAGGCTGGACATCAGATTGGGATCCTGCCGGTAAAGTTCAACGACCTGCTCCGGCTCCTCGTAGGTCGAGGCGATGAGGGCCAGGGTCTCGCTGACGCGCTTGGGATCCAGGCGAAGCTCGTTCTGGCGCGCGATCTCGCCCAGCAGCAGGCCGGCGGCGACGCGGCGCGAGGCGGCGGGCAGGAAGTTCTCGTGGGCGATCTTCTCGCCCGGGCGGCCCTGCTGCGCGGACTGCTGCTCGGCCTGGCGCGACATGGCGCGGGCCTCGGCCTCGATCAGGCGCGGCGGGAACTCGGTGGACGCGTAGGCGGCGACCAGCTTCTCGACGACCTCGGCGCGCAGGCGGTTCATCAGCGCGCCCTTGAGCTCGCGCTCGAGGTTGCCGCGCACGTCCTTGCGGAACTGCTCGATGTCGCCCGACTTGATGCCGAAGCTGCGGATGAAGGCCTCGTCGACCTCGGGGAGCTGCGGAGCGGACACGCTCTCGACCTTCACGTGCACGGTGGCGGTCTTGCCGGCCAGGGCCTGCACGCGCCAGTCGGCAGGGAACTCGACCTCGACGTCGGCCTCGTCGCCGGCCTTCAGGTCCTTGAGCGCGGCTTCCATGGCAGGCAGCAGCACGCCGGAGCCCAGGATGGTGGTGCCGCGCTCGGCGCCCTCGGCCGGCAGGCGGACGTCGCCGGCCTGCGCGCTGCTCTCCAGCTGGACGAGGTCGCCGTCCTGCGCGGCGCGCTCCACCGGCTCCCAGGTCCGCCGCTGCAGGCGCAGGGTCTCGATCATGCGGTCGACATCGGCGTCGGTGACCTCGGCGACCGGCCGGGTGATGGCCAGGCCGCTGACGTCGATGGTGCCCAGCTCCGGGATCACCTCGAAGGTCGCGACCACGCGGACCTCGTCGCCCTCCTCGCCCGCGGACTCGATGCGCGGCGCGGCGGCCGGGCGCAGCTTCTCCTGGTCGATGGCGGCATTGAGCGTGGAGCGCACCAGCTCGCCCAGCGCTTCCGCGCGTACCTGCTCGCCGTAGCGCTGCTCGATCACCTTGGCCGGCACCTTGCCGGGACGGAAGCCCTTGATGCGCACCGAGCGCGACAGCTCGCGCAGGCGCGAGCCGATCTGCGACTGCAGGCGGTCGCCGGGCAGGCTGACGGTGAGGCGACGCTCGTGGTTACCGACGGTTTCGACCGAGACTTGCATTGCTGATGCTCCTGGACGCGCGTCACGCGCGAGCTGATGCTTCACCCCGCGCGCCACCGCGCAGGCACAAAAAAACCCGCGGAGTACGGTCGCCCCGCACCCCGCAGAACATCGCTGGTGCGAAAGGAGAGACTCGAACTCTCACGGGTTTCCCCACTGGAACCTAAATCCAGCGCGTCTACCAATTCCGCCACTCTCGCGCTTACAGCGACGAACGCGTCGGGTCTTCGAAGATGGTGGGCCGTCAAGGATTCGAACCTTGGACCTACTGATTAAGAGTCAGCTGCTCTACCAACTGAGCTAACGGCCCATCTTAGACCTGCCGCCGCGGCGGCTGCGAACGGACATTATGCCCTATCGCATGTGTGGGGTGGAAGACGGGACTCGAACCCGCGACCCTCGGAATCACAATCCGATGCTCTAACCAACTGAGCTACATCCACCACATCGGAACATCTTACGACCTGCAGCATGCGGATGGCGCGCCCGACAGGAATCGAACCTGCAACCCTCGGCTTAGAAGGCCGATGCTCTATCCGGTTGAGCTACAGGCGCCCGGATGGATCTTCGCACCCTTCAAGCCCGGCCGCATCGCCAACCTCGCGCCGCGACCGTCTGCGGATGGTCGGGGTAGAGGGATTCGAACTCTCGACATCCAGCTCCCAAAGCTGGCGCTCTACCAGGCTGAGCTATACCCCGAAGTCCGTCCCGCACACCTACCTACCGCCACTGCCTGCCACCGACCGTCAACACCGTGCGAAGCATGCTGCCGGCCAGAACAAAAAGGGTGCCGAAGCACCCTTCCTGCCGTATGGCGCGCCCGGAGAGATTCGAACTCCCGACCCCCAAGTTCGTAGCCTGGTGCTCTATCCAACTGAGCTACGGGCGCAGAAGCGAGATTATGAAGCGTTGCCACATCGTCCGTCAACGACTTTTTCATCATCGACGTCGTGTCGCAGATGCCATGCGACGGCACGATCCCGCACCGTGTCGTCGCACGCGAACGCCGCCCTGGGGCGGCGTTCGCTAAGGCTGGCGGAGAGTGAGGGATTCGAACCCTCGATGGAGCTTTTGACCCCATACTCCCTTAGCAGGGGAGCCCCTTCGGCCTCTCGGGCAACTCTCCGTGTTCCGTGGCGGCGCGCCTGGGCGCCCCGCCTGTCTCTCACGCCGCGGCCGATGCAACCGGCCGACGACCCCGAGAGCGGTCGCACAGCATAGCGACTCGCCGCTCCCGGGTAAACCGCATCCGGTCAGCGGGAGCCCTGCGGCTCCTCGCTCTCGCCTTCGCGATGGATGCGGTCGTAGATCTCCTCGCGGTGAACGGCGACGTTCTTGGGCGCAGTGATGCCGATGCGCACCTGGTTGCCCTTCACACCGAGCACGGTGACGGTGACTTCGTCGCCGATCATCAGGGTTTCGCCGACCCGGCGGGTCAGAATCAACATAAGCTCTCCTCGCCGACACGTCCCTGCATCGGGTCTGCCCATCGCCGCATCCTGCGTCGAACAGGTCGATAATTCCCCGGGAAAAGCCGCGCGACCGCGCGACCACGAAGCACGTGATCGTAGCGAACCGCTGCCCCCCGGTGCAATGCGCCGGAGGTCATGTCCCTCACCCCAGTTTGGCCTGCAGCCAGCCTGGGACGTCCGCGAGCGCCTCGACCAGGGCCGGGCCGTCGGGACCGCCGCCCTGGGCCATGTCGGGCCGACCGCCGCCCTTGCCGCCGATCCGTCCGGCGACATGGGCGAGGAGCTCTCCGGCCTTGACCCGCCCCAGCGCCGCACCGTGGACGGCGGCGACCAGGGCCGCCTTGCCGTCGGTCGCCGACGCCAGCACCACGACCGCATCGCCGAGCTGCTGCTTCAGCCGGTCGACCGCCTCGCGCAGCGCCTTGGGCTCGATGCCCTCCAGCCGCGCGGCGACCACCTTGACGCCGCCGACCTCGACCGCGCCGGCGGCGAGTTCGCCCGCAGCGCCCGCCGCGGCCTTGGCCTTGATCGCCTCCAGCTCCTTCTCGAGCCGCTTCTGGCGCTCGAACACCTGGCGGAGCTTCTCGAGCATGCCCTCGCCCGCCGCGCCGAGCAGCTGCGCGGCCTCGCCGAGCCTGCGCTCCTCCTCGGCGACGTGGTCCAGCGCGCCCTGCCCGGTCACCGCCTCGATGCGGCGGACGCCCGCGGAGATGCCGCCCTCGGACACGATCTTGAACAGCCCGATGTCGCCGGTGCGGCTGGCATGCGTGCCGCCGCAGAGCTCGGTGGAGAACCCGCCCATGCGCAGCACGCGCACCTCGTCGCCGTACTTCTCGCCGAACAGGGCCATGGCGCCGGCATCGAGCGCGTCCTGCATCGCCATGTGCCGGACCTCGACCTCGGCGTTGCCGCGGATCTCCGCGTTCACCAGGCGCTCGATCTCCGCCAGCTCCGCGGGCCCGATCGGCTGGAAGTGCGAGAAGTCGAAGCGCAGGCGCTCGGGCGCGACCAGCGAGCCCTTCTGCTGCACGTGCGTGCCGAGGACCTTGCGCAGGGCGGCATGCAGCAGGTGCGTGGCCGAATGGTTGAGCACGGTGGCCTGCCTGCGCGCGACGTCGATGCGCGCGCCGACCGTGTCGCCGACCGCGAGCGTGCCCTGCTCCAGATGGCCCACGTGGCCGTGGAAGGCGCCCGAGAGCTTCTGCGTGTCGGTCACCGCGAAGCGCAGGCCCGGGCCGAGCAGTTCGCCCTGGTCGCCGACCTGGCCGCCGGACTCGGCGTAGAACGGCGTGCGGTCGAGCACGACCACCGCCGCGTCGCCGCTGTCGAGCCGCTCGACCGGTTTGCCCTCGCGCAGGATGGCCAGCACCCGCCCCTCGCCGGTATGCGCGTCGTAGCCGTCGAAGACGGTCGGCGCGAGCGTGCTCGCGAGCTCGGCGGGCAGCGTGACCGCACCCGCGAACTGGCTGGCGGCGCGCGCGCGCGCGCGCTGCGCCTGCATCGCCGCCTCGAAGCCCGGCATGTCCACGCGCAGGCCGCGCTCGCGCGCGATGTCCGCGGTGAGATCCACCGGGAAGCCGTAGGTGTCGTAGAGGCGGAACACGTCCTCCCCGGCGATCACGCCGCCCGAGGCGCGCGCGGCCACGTCCTCGAACACCTTCATGCCGGAGTCCAGCGTCTCGGCGAAGCGCGCCTCCTCGGCCGCCAGCGCGGCCTCGATGGTCTCGCGTCCGGCGACCAGCTCCGGATACGCGGCGCCCATCTCCTCGACCAGGGGTTCGAGCATGCGGTGGAAGAAGGCGCCGCGCACGCCCAGCATCCAGCCGTGGCGCAGGGCGCGGCGGATGATCCGGCGCAGCACGTAGCCGCGGCCCTCGTTCGAGGGCAGCACGCCGTCGGCGATCAGGAAGGCGCAGGCGCGGATGTGGTCGGCGATGACCCGCAGCGACCCGTTCGCCAGGTCCTCGGTGCCGGTGAGCGCCGCCGCATGGCGGATCAGGCGCTGGAACAGGTCGATCTCGTAGTTCGAGTGCACGTTCTGCAGCACTGCGGCGAGGCGCTCCAGCCCCATGCCGGTGTCGACGCAGGGCGCCGGCAGCGGCAGCAGGGTGCCGTCGGGCTGGCGGTCGAACTGCATGAAGACCAGGTTCCAGATCTCGATGTAGCGGTCGCCGTCCTCGTCCGGCGAGCCGGGAGGGCCGCCGGGGATCGCCGGACCGTGGTCGTAGAAGATCTCGGTGCAGGGGCCGCAGGGACCGGTGTCGGCCATCTGCCAGAAGTTGTCGGAGGCGTAGGGCGCGCCCTTGTTGTCGCCGATGCGCACGATGCGGTCGGCCGGCACGCCCACCTCGTCGTGCCAGATCCCGTAGGCCTCGTCGTCGGTGTGGTAGACCGTGACCAGCAGGCGCTCCGGCGCCAGGCCCCAGACCCGGGTGAGCAGCTCCCAGGCCCAGAGGATGGCATCGCGCTTGAAGTAGTCGCCGAACGACCAGTTGCCCAGCATCTCGAAGAAGGTGTGGTGGCGCGCGGTGTAGCCGACCTGGTCGAGATCGTTGTGCTTGCCGCCGGCGCGCAGACAGCGCTGCACGTCCGCCGCACGCACGTAGCCCGGCTTCTCGCTGCCGAGGAAGACGTTCTTGAACTGCACCATGCCCGAGTTGGTGAACAGCAGCGTCGGGTCGTTGCCGGGGACCAGGGTGCTCGACGGCACGATGGTGTGTCCGCGCTCGCGGAAGAAGTCGAGGAAGTCCTGGCGGATCGATTGGGTGGTCTTCATTACGGGGCGTGGCATGGCGCTGGCGATGGGGACGGACGCGGCCGCACGTGGCGGGGCACCCGCATGCGCGGGCGCCTGGAAGCCATGGCGGGCCCGGCGGACCGGGCCGGAAAGCCTAGCATCGGCGCGCCCTGCGCGCCGCCCTCGCGACGGCCGCGCTCAGGCGTCCGGGTCGCACAGCGCCTCGACGGCGGCGTAGGCGTCGTCGCGCCCGAAGCCGCGCCGGAGCAGAAGCTCGACGGCCTTGCGCCGGCGCACCGGATCCTCCAGGTCCGCGACCGCGAACCGCCGGCCCACGAGGTCCTCGGCCACGGCCCGCCAGGAGGCCACCTCCTCCGCCATCGCCGCGTCGATATCGGCGGTATCGACGCCGTGCTGTTCCAACTCCATGCGCACCCGCAGCGGGCCGTAGCCGCCGGCGGCGCGGGTACGCACCAGGGTCTGCGCGAAACGCGCATCGTCCTGCCAGCCCTTGCCGGAGAGTGTCTCCACCGCCTCGCGCGCGGCCTCGGGCTCCACGCCCTTGGCCACCAGCTTGCGGGCAAGCTCGCGCCGCGAATGCTCGCGCCGGGCGAGCAGGCCGATGGCCCGGGCGACGGGATCGGGCGGCGGGCGGCTCACGCGCGCCCTCCTGCGCGCGCGGCGCCCGTCGCGACCGGCGCCGGCACGTCCGCGGGCGCCGGACCGCACAACGCACTGCCCCGGCCGGAGCCGGGGCAGGTCGGATCGCGGAGCAATGCGCTGGCCATCAGGCCTCGACGCCCTCCGCGTTCTCCTCGCCGATGACGAGGTCGGGCACGAACAGCTCGCGCAGCTTCTGCTCCAGCTCGGCGGCGGCCGCGGGATTGTCCTTCAGCCACTGGCGGGCGTTCTCCTTGCCCTGGCCGATGCGCTCGCTGCCGTAGCTGTACCAGGCACCCGCCTTGTCCACGAGCTTGGCGGTCACGCCCATGTCGATCAGTTCGCCCTCGCGGCTGATGCCCTCGCCGTAGAGGATCTCGGTGACGATCTGCTTGAAGGGCGGCGCCAGCTTGTTCTTGACCACCTTGATCTTGGTCTGGTTGCCGATGATCTCGTCGCCCTTCTTGACCGCGCCGATGCGGCGGATGTCCAGGCGGACCGAGGCGTAGAACTTCAGCGCGTTGCCGCCGGTGGTGGTCTCGGGGCTCTGGCCCGGCATCATGACGCCGATCTTCATGCGCAGCTGGTTGATGAAGATCACCAGGCAGTTGGAGCGCTTGATGTTGCCGGTCAGCTTGCGCAGCGCCTGGCTCATCAGGCGCGCCTGCAGGCCCGGGAGCTGGTCGCCCATCTCGCCCTCGATCTCGGCGCGCGGGGTGAGCGCGGCGACCGAGTCGACCACCACCATGTCCACGGCGTTCGAGCGCACCAGCATGTCGGCGATCTCGAGCGCCTGCTCGCCGGTGTCGGGCTGCGAGACCAGCAGGTCGTCGACGTTGACGCCGAGCTTCTGCGCGTAGACCGGGTCGAGCGCATGCTCCGCGTCGACGAAGGCGGCGGTGCCGCCGTTCTTCTGGCACTGCGCGATCGCCTGCAGGGTCAGCGTGGTCTTGCCCGAGGACTCGGGACCGTAGATCTCGACGACGCGCCCCTTGGGCAGGCCGCCGATGCCGAGCGCGATGTCGAGCATCAGCGAGCCGGTGCCGATGACCTCGGCCGCCTCGATGCTCTTGTCGCCCATGCGCATCACCGCGCCCTTGCCGAACTGCTTCTCGATCTGGGAGAGCGCCGCGGTCAGGGCCCGCTTCTTGTTGTCGTCCATCGAAGATTTCCTCGGGGTATTCGGATGTGCTGGGAGAAGCTTAGCGAGGGTGCGTCGCAGGGGCTGCGACACCGCCGCCGGCGACGATAGGGATGCAGGCGGGCCGGCATCGCCCGCGGGCCGCCGCGGCCGCGGTAGGAATTCGCCGCACGCGGGCCGGGCGGCATGACCGCGCCGTCACCGGTTGGGCCTGACCAGGCCGCAGTAGAGGCCCTCGATGGCGAAGTCCTGGTCCGGGCGCACCTCGATGGGCGCGTAGTCCGGGTTGCGCGGCAGCAGGCGGATGCGGTCCTTGCCGATCTTGAGCAGCTTGACGGTGATCTCGTCCTCGATGCGCGCGACCACGATCTGCCCCGAACGCGCCTCGCGCGTGCGGTGCACGCCGATCAGGTCGCCGTCGAAGATGCCCTCGTCGCGCATGGAGTCGCCCTGCACCCGCAGCAGATAGTCCGGCGCCGGGGAGAAGAACACCCGGTCGAGCAGGACCACCTCCTCGCTGCCGATGTCGGCGCCGATGGGCAGGCCAGCCGCGACGCGGCCGAGCACCGGCAGCCGCAGCGCATCGGCGTCCGATGCCGGCGGCAGCGCGGCCTCGGGCGGCTGCACCAGACGGATGCCGCGCGCCTGGCCGGGCACGCGACGGATGGCGCCGGCCTGCTCCAGGGCCTCCAGGTGGTACTGCGCGGCGCGCACGCCCTTGAAACCGAGGGCCGCGGCGATCTCCGTCTGCGACGGCGGGACGCCATCGGCCGCGATGCGGTCGGCGATCAGGCGCAGGATGGACTGCTGGGTCTCGGTGAGCGGCTGCATGTTAGTAGTAATACTACTAACCACCGCCCGGACGCAACGATCAGATGCCCTTGGCGAGCAGGCCCGCGGCGAGTCCGATCATCACCACGGCGATCAGCGCATCGAGCACGCGCCAGGCGGTCGCCTTCTGGAACAGCGGCGCGAACAGGCGCGAGCCGACCGCAAGCACCAGCAGCCACAGCACGCTGGCGGTGATGACCCCGCCCGCGAACAGCAGCCGGGTCTCGGCGAAGCTGTCGGCCAGCGCGCCGATGACCACCATGTCCAGCCAGAAGTGCGGATTGAGCAGGGTGAAGCCGAGCGCGGCGAGCATGGCCGCGCGGCGCGAGGGCACGGCGACCTTCGCCGCCTGCAGGCCGCTTTCCGCCCGCCAGGCGCGCAAGGCCGACTGCACGCCGTACCACGACAGGAAGGCGACGCCGAACCACAGCACCGCCTGGGTCAGCCACGGCACCATGCCGGTCAGCAGCTGCAGGCCGAGGACGCTGAGGGTGATCAGCAGCGCGTCGGTGAGCGCGCAGACCAGGATGATGCTCTTCAGGTGCGCACGCATCAGGCCCTGGCGCAGGATGAAGGCGCTCTGTGCGCCGACCACGGCGAACAGGCCGAGGCCGGTGGCGGTGCCGGTGAGCCAGGCGGTGACGGCGGGGGTGGCGAGCGTTGCGGACAGCATGCGGATTCCAGAAACGGGGCGTTGGAAGGGACTGCCCCTTCAGATGGGCGCCATCCTGCACCGCAGCAAGCCTGAAACAGAGCTAATTTTTCTAAATCGTCTTAAGCTACGCTAATGGACCATGCCCAGCTCAAGGCGCTGGCGGCGGTGGTGCGCGAAGGCAGCTTCGAGAAGGCGGCCGCCGCGCTGCATGTCACCCCGTCGGCCATCTCCCAGCGCATCAAGGCGCTGGAGAACCGCATCGGCCGGCTGCTCCTGCAGCGCGGGACGCCGACGGTGGCCACGCCGGACGGCCAGATCCTCGTGCAGCTCGCGGAGCAGACCGCCCTGCTGGAACACGACGCGCTCGAGCGCCTCGGCGTGCAGGACGAGGCGCGGACGCACGCCAGCATCTCGGTGGCGGTCAACCACGACAGCCTGGCGACCTGGTTCCTCGACGCCATGGTGCTGTTCGCGGCACGGACCACCGCCACCCTCGACCTGCAGTCCGAGGACCAGGACCACACCATCAGCCTGCTGCGCCAGGGCGCCGTGCTGGCCGCGGTGACCGCGCGCGACGAGCCGGTGCAGGGCTGCCGCATCCACCCGCTCGGGAGCATGGCCTACGCGCCGACCTGCAGCCCGGCCTTCCACGAGCGCTACTTCTCCAGGGGCGTGAACGCGGCCTCGCTGGCGCAGGCCCCGGTGCTGGTGTTCAACCGCAAGGACGCGATGCAGGCGCGGTTCGTGCGCAAGATCATCGGCGATGCGCCGTGGAATCCGCCCGTGTGGTGGCTGCCTTCGGCGCGCGCCTTCGTCCGCGCCGCGCTCGCCGGCCTGGGGTGGACCATGAATCCCCTGCCCCTGGTCCAGGACCATCTCGACCGCGGCGAACTGGTGGTCCTGCGCACCCGCATGCGCGAGGAGGCCCCGCTGTTCTGGCAGCACTGGCGCATGCGCTCGGCCCTGATGGACCAGCTCACCGACGCGGTCCTGGAAGCCGCAGCCCGCTTCACCCGCAGCGCACGGCGGGGGTAGGGCTTGGGGCTTGGGGCTTGGGGCTTGGGGCTTGGGGCTTGGGGCTTGGGGCCTGGGGCCTGGGGCCTGGGGCCTGGGCCTGGGCCTGGGCCTGGGGCCTGGGGCCTGGGGCCTGGGGCCTGGGGCCTGGGGCCTGGGGCTTGGGGCTCAGGGCAGAGGCCACTTGCGCCCTACGCCCTACGCCCTACGCCCTACGCCCTACGCCCTACGCCCTGCGCCCTATGCCCTACGCCCTATGCCCTGCGCCCTGCGCCCTGCGCCCTGCGGCCAGCTTCCTAGCCCTCTTCCCCGACCAGCTCCAGCAGGCCCCGGAGCGCCACCGCCACCGTCTGGCGGCGGATCGCCTCGCGGTCGCCGTCGAAGCGGTACAGGGTGGCGCGGGTGTAGCCGCCGCGCTGTTTCCAGGCGACCCAGACCGAGCCGACCGGCTTGTCGGGGGTGCCGCCACCGGGGCCGGCGATGCCGGTGACCGCCACCGCGAGGGTGGCGCCGGAGTTCGCCAGGGCGCCGGCGACCATCTCGTGCGCGGTCTCGCGACTGACCGCGCCGTGGGTCTCCAGCGTCTGCGGGCGCACGCCGAGCAGGGCCTGCTTGGCCTCGTAGCTGTAGGCGGCCATGCCGCAGTCGAACCACGCGGAGCAGCCGGGCACGTCGGTCACGGCCTTGGCGATCCAGCCGGCGGTGCAGCTTTCGGCCGTCACCAGCCGGTGGTGGCGCGCGAGGAGAACCTCGCCGAGCCGGGCCGAGAGGGCGCCGAGGGCCGCGTCGTCCACGGCGGCGGGAGGAGCGGGATGCAGGTCGGACATCGCCGCATCATAAGCTCTGCGGCGCTTTCAGCGATCAGACCCGAATCCCGATCACGCGGGCCGCAAGCCGTAAGCCTCAGTGCATAGGAACCTGGGCGACTGCACCCATCGCCTCTGCCTATTCCGCCATGAGCGGAACCACGCGCCGTTCCAGACGGAGCACCACGAGAAGAGGCCCGCGTATAACGCGGCCCCCTTCAAACCGCCACACCTATTGCAGCAACCCATGGATAGCGTGGCCGGAGCTCTCTTGCGCGATGGGAATGTAGAGCGGAACCTGCCCACCTCCACTCCCGCCCACCCTCCAAACGCCCCCTTGAGGCGGCGGATAAAAATCAGCAACCAACTGCTTCGTCTCGTTTATCGCGCGGACGTTGTCACGAACATCCGCATCACCGGCGACAATGCCCAGGTGAGAGTTACTGGGGGAAGAAAAAAGGGCGAGCCTGGCACAGCCGGGAGGGTGGCAACCGGAAGCCATGATTGTCGCCCAGTCACTAGATTCATCCTCTTCGGCCGCCGAAAAGTAAAACGCATGCCCATATGGGTACGCGGGATTAGAGGGCACGGGGTCGGGCTGGTGATCAGCCCCCAGAAGATGACCAATCTCGTGCGTCAAGCTACCGCTAATTATACAAGAACGCTGCACTGCGACCAGCGCAGTCTCAGCCGTAGCCTTAATCTGCGCCGCACCGCCACAGTTATCTGCCGCCCCTGTGTCGACGACGGCCACGACAATATCCGCACGCTCCTGATTTCGCGCGCGATGAAGGAGACCCAAAGGACCGAACTGCCCTTCGCGCAGATCATATACTGCCTGCTCAACGGTCGACTCGACATACGGAACGAGCGCAAACGCTGCAATTTGCAACTGAAGCCCGGCACCGCTCGCAACGAAGATCTGCTGAGAGTCCATAACAGCACCCGTCAACTCATCAGCGACATCTTGCCATGTGCCCTCCCCGACAACTCTCGGAGTGAAGCCAACGGCCACTCGAATCACCGGCGACTCTGATGATTGATCGACCCGACCGACATCGGGCATATCCTTCGACCCCTCCGGAGATTCCCGAAAAATGACGTCATCACCTTCCTGCATCCTGCTGAGATCCCACTTTATCAGCGCGTGCGCTCCAGATCTGAGAGGCCTAATGGAGTAGCTTGCACCGGGCAGACGAATCGTACCCACCAGCCGTTGGTCGCGAAGAGTGAGTCGCACATTCGGTACAGGCCCCTCCTCGGCACCGGCGCTGAAACCGACCCACTGCATGGCCGATGATCGTCCGGGGCCCATGGCTGCAGCGCTCGCCTCACCGTCCTTCACTGCCACCAGGTCGACATCGAATAGGTCAAGGACAATCTGATCGGAGGCGAGACCGTTGCCGTCCACGCTCACCTTCCGAACCCACTCTACGAACTGATCTTTTCCCAAGGCTGAAAGCTGCTCTGCATCAGCATCAGAGGAAACGTGAGGGCCGGGCGAACCCAGTACCCGCTGAACGCCTTCCTGTGCCGCGACCGAACCTGCCAGCAGCACCGCAGCTACAGCAAGCAACTTCCTAACTCCCATACTTCCTCCTTGAAAATGCCATTTGCGGCTATTCCAGTTTAGCGCCTCGACCGCCACCCGCTACCTAGGGCTACCCCCATGTAAATACGCAAGTGCACCCCGGGGATCCATAGGCAGCGGTGGCGTTCAATCGCATGATCCACCATGCGTCACTCGGGTTTGAGCGCGGCCCCTTGCGGAGCCGCGCGACGTCCCTGTCGCCCGCCGGCGCGTGCCGGCGGGCCCGTCCTGCGTCACCACACCAAGGCCGCACCCACGCCCACGCTCCCGTCGCCGCGGGTGTTGGTGCTGGCGTTGACCTTGTAGATCCAGCGGCCGTCCTCCGAGATCCGCGACATGCCGACGGCGAAGCCCGACTCGCCGTGGTAGCTGCCCGCCGCCACCGCCATGGAGTTCTGGTTCGGCTGGTAGGCCTGCGGCAGGCTGGCCATCGCCACCGCCGCCGCGATGCCGGCGTTGGCGCGGCTGCTCAGCCGGTCGAGGTTGCGGTCGAAGCTGTCCATCCGCTGGTCGACGTAGTTGCGGGTCCAGTCCCGGTTCTCCTGCATGGTCGCGGTCAACTGGTTGACGTTCACCGCATCGGTGCCGGCGGTGCCGGGCGCGACGTTGGTGATCTGCCGTTCCGCACCGGCCGCCCCCACCGAGACGGTGTTGGCGCGGTCGGCGACCGAGCCGGCGCCGAGGGCGACGCTGTTGTCGGCGGTCGCGGAGGAGCCGGAGCCCAGCGCGGTGCTGCCGGTACCGGCGGCATTCGCATTGGGGCCGACGGCCGAGCTGCGGTCGCCGCTGGCGGTGGCCCCGGTGCCGACGGCCAGGGAGGTGTCGCCCGAGGCCACGGCGCCGGCGCCGGTCGCGGCGGAGTCGTTGCCCGACGCGGAGGCGTACGGGCGGCCGCTGGCGTTGTTGACCTGGGAGAAGCCCGCCCTGCCCTCGGTCAGGTCCTCGACCCGGCCGGCGAGCTCGCCCACGTTGTCGCCCATGCTCGTGATCGTCTCCACGATCGAGTAGATCTGGCTGCCGTTGACAGCATCCGTGGAGTCGGCGGTGATGCGGCCGGCCGCGACGTTCTGGATCTGCCGCTCCGCGCCCTCCGCACCCACGCTGACCGCGCCGACCGGATTGCTGCCGGCGAAGCCGTCGTAGGTCACACCGTTGATGGTGGCGCTGTCCACGCCCACCGCCTCGCGGCTGACCGAGCCCGCACCCAGCGCGACGTCGTTGGGATTGTTCGCCACCGCGCCGGCACCGACCGCAGTGGAGTTGTCGGCGACGGCGTTCGAGCCCGCACCGATGGCGGAGGCGTTCTCGCCACTCGCGGTCGCACCCGTGCCCACCGCGGTCGAGTTGTCGGCCACCGCGTTCGAGCCGGAGCCGATCGCCGAGGCGTTGTTGCCCGCGGCGTTCGAGCCCGCACCCACGGCCGAGGCGTTCTCGCCGCTCGCGGTCGCGCCCGAGCCGACGGCGGTGGCGTTGTCCGCGACCGCATTCGAACCGGAGCCGATCGCCGAGGCGTTGTCGCCCACCGCGTTCGAGTCCGCACCCACGGCGGTCGCGCCGTTGCCGTCGGCGACGGCACCGCCGCCCGCGGCCAGGGCGTCGTCGCCCGTGGCGTTGCTGCCGTCGCCGACGGCGACGCTGTTGTCGCCGTCCACCGTGCCGCCGCCGATGCCGCCACCGCCGCCGGCCTCGATCTGGGCGACGCGGTTCTCGAGGTCGGCCATCTGGTCGCCCAGCTGCGTCACGTTGTTCACGACCTGGGTGATGCTCTGGTTGGTGGCGAAGAGCTGCGAGCCGTTGATGGCGTCCGTGCTGGTCTCCGAGATCTCGCCCGGCGCCACCCCGGTCAGCACGCGTGCGGCGCCGGTGTTGTTGGCGAAGTTCACCAGGCCGCCGTCGGTCCCGGCCGCCACCGTGATGACGCGGGTCGCGGCGTCCTGCTGCACCAGGCCCAGGCCACCCGTGGCGATGCTCTCCTCCAGGCTGGCGATGCTGCTCTCGTTGGCCGTGGTGCGGCCGTCGATGTTGGTGATGGCGTCGCCGAGGTTGGTCACCAGCGTCGTGCCGCCGGCGCCGTCGCCCACGGTGTACTGCGGCCCGGTGAAGGCGCCGGTGCTCGGGTCGTAGGCGGCACCGCCGCCGAGACCCTCGGCGAGCGCGCCGCCCAGGGTCTGGGAGACGCCACGGAGCTGGGCCACGTTCACCGCGTCGGTGTCCGCCTCGCCCGCCGCCAGGTTGGTGATCTGCCGCTCGTTGCCGCTGGTACCGATCGAGACCTCGCCGGCGCTGTCCTGCGGGTCGGTCAGGCCGAAGGCGCTGTAGCCGGCCTGCACGCCGCGGACCGTCGTCGACCCGGCGCCCAGCGCCACGCTGTCGGCATGGGCGGCGGTGGCATCCGCGCCCAGCGCCAGGCCGCGCTCGGCCCCGGTCTGGGTCATCGCGTTCTGCCCCACCGCGATCGAGCGGTCGCCCTGGGCCAGGGCGCCGACATACGGGTCGTTCTCGTCGGGACCGGAATTGGCCTGGAAGTAGGCCAGGGTCAGCGTTCCGGTCTCCAGGTCCTCCTGGAGCTGGTTGTAGACGTTGGTCAACTGCTGGTTCAACTGCCCCAGGTTGACGGCCTCGTCGTCCTGGTTGGCGGCGGCGACGCCGGTCAGTACCCGCGCCTCACCGGCGCTGTTGGCGAAGTCCACGGTGGTACCGCCGCTCTGCGCACCGACGGTGATGACCTCCGTCGGGCCCGCCTGCCGCACCAGGCCGACGCTGCCCTCGGCGATGCTCTCCTGCAGCTCGCTGATGGCGCTTTCGTTGTTGACCGTCCGGCCGTCGATGTTGGTGATGGCATCGCCGAGGTTGGTCACCAGCGTCGTGCCGCCGGCGCCGTCGCCCACGGTGTACTGCGGCGGCGTGAAGGTACCCGTCGCCGGGTCGTAGGCCGCGCCGCCGCCCACGATGCCCGCCACGCCCTGGCCCTGCTGCGCCACGATGGCGTCCTGTGCGGCCAGCGCGTCGCCGATGGTGGTGTAGGCGGTCCCGCCGATGGCATAGGTCGGCCCGGTGAAGGCCCCCGTCACCGGGTCGTAGAGCGCGCCGCCGCCCAGTGCCGCCGCGACGTCGCCGATGCCCTGGCGGGTCGCGTAGAGCTGCGAGCCGTTGATGGCGTCGAGGCTGGTCTCCGAGATCTCCCCGTCCGCCACGCCGGTCAGCACGCGCGCATCTCCGGCGTTGTTGGTGAAGTCCACCGTGTCGCCGTCGGTCCCGGCCGCCACCGTGATGACGCGGGTCGTAGCGTCCTGCTGCACCAGGCCGACCGTGCCCTCCGCCAGGCTCTCCTCGAGGCTGGTGGTGCGGCCATCGATGTTGGTGATCGCACCCTCCACGCCGGTCACCGGCGTGCCGCCCACCATATAGGTCGGGGCGCTCAGAGTGCCGGTCGCGGGGTCGTAGGTCGAGCCGCCGCCCAGCGCCGCCGCCGTGGTGCTGCCCTGGGTGCTGACCAGGTTGTCCTGCGCGAGCAGGGCGTCGCCGACGTTGGTGTATGCACCGCTCGCCAGGATGTAGACCGGGCCGCTGAACTCGCGCGTGATCGGGTCGACCGTGGCGCCACCGCCATAGGTCTGCGCGAGGGTCTGGCGCATCTCGAACATCTGCGCACCGCTGATGGCATCGGTGCTGGTCTCGGAGATGTCGCCCATCGCGACGCCGGTGAGCACGCGCGCTGCGCCGGCGTTGTTGGTGAAGTCCACGGTGTCGCCGTCCGTCCCGGCCGCCACCGTGATGACGCGGGTGGTGGCGTCCTGCTGCACCAGGCCGACCGTGCCCTCGGCGATGCTCTCCTCCAGGCCGGCGATGCTGCTCTCGTTGGCCGTCGTCCGGCCGTCGATATTGGTGACGGCGTCGCCCAGGTTGTTCACCACGGTGGTGCCGCCGGCGCCGTCGCCCACGGTGTACTGCGGCGGCGTGAAGGTGCCCGTCTCCGGATCGTAGGCCGCGCCGCCGCCCACGATGCCCGCCACGCCCTGACCCTGCTGCGCCACGATGGCGTCCTGTGCGGTCAGCGCGTCGCCGACGTTGGTGTAGGGCGTCCCGCCGATGGCATAGGTCGGCCCAGTGAAGGCGCCCGTCACCGGGTCGTAGAGCGCGCCGCCGCCCAGTGCCGCCGCGACGTCGCCGACGCCCTGCCGGGTCGCGTAGAGCTGGGAGCCGTTGATGGCGTCGAGACTGGTCTCCGAGATCTCGCCGTCCGCCACGCCGGTCAGCACGCGTGCGTCGCCGTCCACGTTGGCGAAGGTCACGCTGCCGCCGCCGACCTGGGCGCCGACAGTGATCTCGCCGTCCTCGACCGGCTGGCGCACCAGGCCGACGGTACCGCCCTCCAGCTCCGCCAGCGCGCTCTCCAGCGAGCCGATGGCGCTCTCGTTGTTGATCGTGCGGCCGTCGATGTTGGTGATGGCGTCGCCGAGGTTGGTCACCACGGTGCTGCCGCCCATGCCGTCGCCGATGGTGTACTGCGTCGGCCCTGAAGAACCCCTCATAGCCAGCAGCCATGCGGCCTGTGGCGCCGAGGGGTCG